>CAZFJO010000109.1:0-2882 GCA_964518915.1 uncultured Saprospiraceae bacterium | reverse complement strand
CAGGAAATAGTTACGATTTATGATGGATTCAGTTCGGTTATATTCCCTGCTGACTATGAAGTTTCTTGTGGGTCCTCTATAGACGATCTTGCTCCAGAGCATCTTCCTGAAGAATTTGGATTTCCTACAATCCCTAATTTCTCATGTGGTATTACCTATCAATATTCAGATGAAATTTCTGAAGAGTGTGGAAGTATAGTTGTTACAAGATTCTGGACCTTAGTTGATTTCTGTAATGGAGAAGTTACAGAGTATGTACAGACGCTTGCCATAAATTGTGGTGGAGCGATTACAGTAGCTTGCTTGGCTGATCTGAATGTATCCCTACCAGCTTCAGGAGAATTAACATTATATCCTGATGAGTTTATTGCATTTGTAGATGGAACTTGTCCACCTTTTCAATCATTTTTTAGGTTGCCTAATGGCGATTTAGTCGATGAGATTGATGTTACTTGCGAGGATTTAGGAGTCACTATGATAACGATTGAAGTTCAGGATGCATCAGGCGGTTCTAATTCATGCCTATCTAATCTTAATATAGAAGATAAAATATTACCTGAGTTGAATTGTCCTGACAACATAGTTCTATTCTGTGATCAAGATCCATATGATACCAGTGTTACTGGATTTCCGACTGTCGGTGGTGGGTGCGGAAATTATGACATTACCTTCGAAGACGAAGTACAGTTTGGAGATTGTGGACCATTCATAAGAAGAACCTTCAGCGCAGTTAATGGCGATGTAATTTCTTCTTGCACACAACTCATCGCAATCAGTGGACCTAGCCCTTCATATGAATCTAGCATTGTCTGGCCAGACAGTTTCGTAGCCACTTGCGAAGAATTAGAAGATGGTTCTCTTGATCCTGAAAATTTACCGCTCAACCGAGGATTTCCTATTTTACCAGATACTGAATGTCAGACAGCAATAGATTTTATTGAGATCTTAGTTTCCGATTTTTCTTGCAATATACAACTGGTCAGAGTATGGGAAGTAGGTGGACCTTGTTTCAGTCAACCATATACATATAGTCAAGTTATTGATATTATTGATAATGAATCTCCAGTAATTGAAAACTGTGATGAGTTTTCTTTTGTCGGGAACAATGATTGTGAGCGTGGCTTGTATAATAAGACTTTAATAGCTTCGGACAATTGCGATTCAGCATTAGATTATAGCTACGAAGTAGATGTGTTTTCTGATGGAACCGTTGATTTTTTCCAACCATATAATACCATCAATTTCTCTTTTCCTCAAGGAGGCCATACAGTGAGATGGACGGTCAATGATGATTGTGGAAATACGACAGTATGTGAAGAATATGTAGTTTCTGGACCACCTGTGCCTATATGTAATTCTGCATTAAACGTGAGCTTAGGTGTAAATGGCACGGCTGTATTGCTGCCAGAAATTATAGACGAGGGATCATTTAGTTTCTGTAATCAAGTAGCAGAGTATAGACTCAGAATAGCAGATGGATCTCAATCCGTACCCCTTGCTTCTAGCCTTGTTTTAACTTGTGCCGACATAGGCACATTCGATGTAGAAATGTGGGTAGGAGATTTTAATAACGCTTGGGATTATTGTATCACAACTATTACTGTAGAAGATAAGTTAGGAGTCTGTGGTGCTTCAGCAAGAAGCAAAGTAGGTGGACGATCAGAAGAAGTATCTGAATTTCAAGTTTATCCGAATCCTGCTGCAGGCCCGTTAAATATAGAATGTCACATACATGATGCAGAAACAGCAAGATTGCAGATTCTAGATTTGACTGGAAAGCTATTGTCGACACATCGATTTAATGAGAATGGAAATCAGATTATACTGATGGATGATCTTCCTTCTAGCCTTACATCGGGACTTATTATGGTTAAGCTTTTTGATGGAGTTGAGTGGAAATCGGAAAAAGTGATGATTGTCAGATAGAAAGTTATAAGCATCCTATGGACCTAAAGGGATTCTGGAGTTCAGCTCTGGAATCCCTTTTTTTGTTTATGGCTTATATATAAGTAAGAATTTATGTTACCGCTCTCTTAATACTAGATATGAACTCTAAATAAAAAGCTAAATAGGCGTACACATACTGTATGTGTACTGTGTTTCATACGAAATTGTTGACGATTCTACGAAATGTAGATACCATTGTGTTTCTAAACCATACAGAAAATGGATAATTTTAAAACACAACTATTATGAAGTACATAGCCTTTATTGTTTTTTTACTTGCTACTCATATGATAGTAGGCCAGGAGGATATAAAAGAATATAGCATAGAAAAAGGAGAGGTTCTAGATGTTCTATTTGTCAGAACGAAACCCGATACGAAGGAAGCATTTGCGTCTTATAAAAATGACATATTTAAATTAGCGCTTGAGTATACAGTCCAGTTTCTTCCCGGATTTCAAGTCAGTAAAATTATTTATGGCAATAACCAACCTACATCCTTAGTAATTGTTAAGTGGGCTGATAAGGAAAGAAGAGAATCTTTCTTGGTAGAAGTAGAGAAGGAAATTAAAGATTTTCATGAGCGACGGCAATCTATATGGTCTATCTTTAAACTTGCCTATTTTCCACATCGTAGTGCAAAAAAATATGTTGTAGATAATAGTGCTTATAATGTTGCCTTTTCATTGTGGGGAACAGATGAAGATGTTGAACGATACATGAAGAAGTATGGTGAATCCATGGAGAAATACAATGGATCAATTCCTATTTCTCTGACGGATGGGATTTCACCATTTAGGTATAGATTCGATGCGGATGTATTTTTCGTTTCATCATGGAAGGACAAGGAGACATTCGATGCTTTTTTCCAAGGGGTTAGTGACTTCGAAAAATATGGATTGACTGACGCTCAAGTATATGAATTAAAATAAAGGAAG
>CAZFJO010000108.1:0-11610 GCA_964518915.1 uncultured Saprospiraceae bacterium | reverse complement strand
GTCTATTATATAATAACTGACAAATGTTCCTTATTTCCTCGATTGGCACTATATTTAATAACATTAAAAGATAAGCCAATTAGAAAATAACGATTTAAATATTTATAATTGTTTAATATATTAATAACTATATGAACAGGAAGTTTTCACCCAAAGTGAGAGAAATTGTAAGGTTGAGCAAAGAAGAGGCAATAAGAATGGGCAATGACTTTATCGGAGCCGAACACCTCCTTCTAGGGATGATCCAAGATCGCGATAGCCTAGCCATAAGAGTCCTTGACTCTTTAGAGCTTGATATAGACGTACTTAGGTCACGTGTAGAAGAGGTGATAAGCCATAACCATCAACCACTATCCCACATCAATATTGATGAAATAAAGTGGAGCAAGCAAGCAGAGAAAATTCTAAAAGTCACTTTTCTAGAAGCGAAAAGCTACAGAAATGATGAAATAAGACCGGAGCACTTGATGCTCTCTATCCTCAAGAACTCTCAGACAGAAGCAGCAAGGGTACTTGATGTATTCGATGTAGATTATGAAAGTTATCGTGCTGAACTTGAATATGTCAAGCAAGAGCAGGACCCTAACTTCACAGATCTATACACCCAAGCTTCCGCAGATTCGGAATCTGAATTGCCTATGGAAGATGATGAAGGAGCAGATTACTCTAAGAAGTCTAGCAGTAAGTCTAGAACACCTGTCTTAGATAATTTCGGAAGAGATATCAGTAGACTGGCAGAAGAAGGAAAGCTCGATCCTATCATCGGAAGAGAAACAGAGATAGAAAGGGTTTCTCAGATTTTATCTAGAAGGAAAAAGAACAACCCTATCCTTATAGGGGAACCAGGAGTGGGTAAAACAGCAATCGTAGAAGGACTTGCACTCCGCATAATGGAAAAACGTGTAAGTAGAACCTTATTCGGAAAGCGCATTGTGATGCTTGATCTGGCTGCGCTCGTTGCTGGCACGAAGTATAGAGGACAGTTTGAAGAAAGGATGAAAGCCATTATGAATGAGCTGGAAAAGGCGCTAGACGTCATCCTATTTATAGATGAAATCCATACCATCGTCGGTGCAGGTGGAGCAACTGGATCCCTAGATGCTTCTAATATATTTAAACCAGCCCTTGCAAGAGGTGAGTTACAATGTATCGGTGCTTCTACACTAGATGAATATCGTCAACACATAGAAAAAGATGGCGCACTCGATAGAAGGTTCCAGAAGGTGATTGTCGATCCACCTACACCAGAAGAAACGAAACATATTCTTCACAACATCAAGCCTAAATACGAAGAGTTTCACAATGTAGATTATACAGAAGATGCTATAGATGCTTGTGTGAAACTTGCAGATAGATACATCAGTGACAGGTTCTTCCCTGACAAAGCCATAGATGTTCTCGATGAAGTAGGTGCTAGAACCCACCTCAAGAACATCCATGTACCTAAATATATCGAAGAACTTGAAGCTCAGATAGAAGAAATAAAAGAGCTTAAAAATCAAGCAGTAAAAAATCAGAAATATGAGAAAGCTGCTGAATTTAGAGACAACGAATCAAGGCTGATCCGCAGACTAGAGCAAGCTAAGGAAGAATGGGAAGAAGAATCTAAAACCAAGAGATATCCTGTTAATGAAGATGATATAGCTGAGGTTGTTTCTATGATGACGGGAATTCCTGTCAAGCGTGTAGCCCAGAGTGAAAGCAATAAGCTTGTCGGAATGACAGACGATCTAAAAGAAATGATCATCGGTCAGGATGATGCCATTATTAAGATCACTAAGGCAATCCAGAGAAATAGAGTCGGATTAAAAGATCCTAAGAAACCCATCGGTTCCTTTATATTTCTAGGACCTACCGGTGTCGGTAAGACGGAACTTGCCAAAGCACTGGCGAGATACATGTTTGACTCAGAAGATTCACTGATCCGAATGGACATGAGTGAATACATGGAGAAATTCTCTGTAACAAGACTTATAGGAGCCCCTCCGGGATATGTAGGATATGAAGAAGGTGGCCAACTTACAGAAAAAGTAAGAAGGAAACCCTACTCTGTCGTTCTTCTCGATGAAATTGAAAAGGCACACCCTGATGTATATAACATCTTATTACAGGTACTCGATGATGGCCAACTTACAGATGGCTTAGGTCGAAAGATAGATTTTAAAAATACACTGATCATCATGACATCTAATATAGGTGTCAGGAAGTTAAAAGACTTCGGTCAAGGTGTAGGATTCTCTACTAATAGTAGACAGAAAGCTGCAGAAGACGATTCTAAATCTATCATTCAGAATGCACTAAAGAGAACTTTTTCTCCTGAATTCTTGAATCGAATAGATGATGTTGTTATCTTTAATAGCCTTGATCAAGAAGATATCTTTAAAATTATCGATATTTCTCTGAAGGATCTGTTTAAGCGAATGGAAGAAATGGGCTATTTCCTAGCCCTCAGCGAGGGAGCAAAGAAGTTTGTTGCTGAGAAGGGTTTCGACCCACAGTTTGGAGCAAGACCATTAAACAGAGCGATTCAGAAGTACATAGAAGACCCTTTAGCAGAATTCATATTGAACAAGAATCCTGAGCAAGGCGTAAAACTTAAAGCAGTTCTGGATAAATCTGGTTCTGGGTTAAAGATTACATTTGCTTCTAAGTCTAATAAAGAAGATTTAAAAGAAGAAGATATTAAAGAATAACTATCTTTGAAACTATCTATAAGAAGGATGCATTCATATAAATTGGAGTGCATTCTTCATTTTATAAACTAAATTAAATACATATTGGCTAAACAAAGAAGAAGGAGAAGACCTGAACCAAAACAAGAACCAAGCTTTAGAGTTAATCGAGATATTAGAATTCCTGAAGTAAGATTGGTAGGAGATAATCTTAAGGAAATCGGCGAAGCGGTCGGAAAAACCATTGAACCATCCGTATACCGGACATCAGACTGTCTGTACTGGGCAGATGCGGTAGGACTAGACTTAATAGAAATCAGTCCTAAGGCTAATCCTCCTGTTGTAAAAATAGAGGATTTCAAGAAATTCCTTTACAACAAGAAGAAAAGGGAAAAAGAACTTAAAGCTAAAACGTCTAAGACCGTTGTAAAAGAAATCAGATTCGGCCCCAACACCGATGATCACGATTTCAATTTTAAATTAAGACACGCTAAAAAATTCCTAGAAGAAGGTGCTAAGGTTAAATCTTATGTACACTTTAAAGGAAGAAGTATTGTTTTTAAAGATAGAGGAGAACTTCTATTGTTGCGTTTCTTAAAAGAACTAGAAGATTACGGAGCTGCTGAAGCGCTTCCTAAACTCGAAGGTAGAAGAATGATCGTCATTGTTTCTCCTAAGAAAAAGAAATAATCCATACAGATATAAGTTTCAATGGTCTCTTCTGATAGTAATCGGAAGAGACTTTTTTATTTCAGCTAGGTGGAAGATGTATTATTCTTGATTTCAGTGCTCCACGTACATCAATCTACTAGTGATAAATGAACCCTCGTTCATATAATAAAGGCATAATTACCCAACCCTATCCCTCATTCTACCGTCTTAATAGTAAATGAATGTAGTAGCGACTTAGATTCAACTACTCACTTCAACTAAGTGAACAATCTAAATTACCACGATAAATTCAATGTCTTAATCGTAATAGAGACGTTTTCAATGTAACCCAGCAGCAAGAATCCTTGCTACTGGGTTTTTTCTTTTTGGAAATTGACCTTGTCAGATTATAAGTACATCTATGCCACTGGCCCCAACCAGATCCAAGGTGCTTATTTCTTCTTTCGACTTTTCTTGGTTCTTTTAACAGGCTTAGTCTCTTCCTTTTTAACTGGAGCAGCGACATGAGTTTTAATTTCGATGTCTTCTTCTCTGTTTTTATACCATAAGAAAAAGCCTCCTATTGCGCTGAGGAAAAGCAACACCGATGAAATACTTGAAATTATGGTTCCTGTCTTAACAATATCTGGATCAAACTCAAACTCTATCGTGTGCTCTCCTGAAGGCACTTTCAATCCTCTCAATACATAATTGGTTCTAATATGTTCCACTGGCTGCCCATCGATAGAGGCTTTCCAGCCTTTATCTGGACCATACCATACTTCAGAAAACATTGCGAACTGATCTCCAGTTACATTGGCTCTGTAGGTCAACTTATTAGGCGCATATGAGGTGAGAGAAATACTTCCTTGCCCAGTCGGATTTAAGCCTGAAACATAATCTGTAAATTCTTGATGTACGATGGCTTGTTGTGATACATCTATTGTTGCAATGGCATCTATCTCAGCATTGGCGTTAGGGACGGTATTGATTCCGCTTACAAGCCATGCATTACCTAGAGCGCCTTCATTTCGTTGCGCATTCTCCTGACCAGGTTGCCCTACGATAAAGTACTTCGTATTGAGCATATTAAGAACATTCTCATTAGGCCTGCTATCTAGATATTTATCAATGATATCATTGTATCGTTGCAATTTAGCAGCATGGTTTCCACCGATTGACTTATGGAAGTAAGAAGCTGTCGCAGTTATAAATGGACTGCTCGTAATATCGAATACACGGTAATGTGGATCAGGATCTGCAAGTATCTGCGTATCTGCAGGCCTTGCAGTGAAGGTAGCATCCACCTGCCTTTCACTGACGAAAGTATCCTTGTTAAGATACCTCTGCCCTACCGACCATACATCGAATAGCACCAAAACACCGATCACTCCATATAAGAGATACTTACTTATTTTACCTCGTAAGAACGCAACTAACCCTCCAGTAGCAATGGCAATCAATGCCAGCGTGCGCAATGAATCTGATAACATCAATGATTTCCTATCTGCTATTAAATCTTCTGGTTTAAAGGGAGCCCTTGAAGCATCACTAGGGTTACTTAAATCCATACCCGAACCTAAGACCAAGTAATAGAGACATATTAAACTTAATACGCCACCGCAGCCTAGTACTATTTTTTCAACTTTCTTTTTATCGAAATCTAGTTTAGTCAATTTATCTAAAGCCACTATTGCAAGCAAAGGAATAAGCAAGGTCGTCACACTCAACAAGGAATTAGGTGCACGAAATTTATTCATAAGCGGCAATAAGTCAAACATAGGTTTATTGAAAAACTCAAGGTTTTTACCCATAGACAGCAGTATGGTAAATAGGGTACCTATGACCAGCCACCACTTGTAAGGGCCTTTAACGATGAAGGCACCAATCAAAAATAAAAACACCATGATGGCTCCGAAATAAATAGGGCCACTTGTAAACGGAAGCGCTCCATGATACAGGGATACCCTCAATGGTGTAGGTGCATTATATCCTTGGGCACGCAATGATTTATAACTTGCAGATTCCTTTCCGACATACTCTCCAGAGCCACCACCTGCAACCCCAGGAATCAATCCTGACATTACGTCTTCCCAACTATTGGACCATCGCATGGCATAGTCCCAAGCAAGGCCTTCTGTCTGACTGCTGTTACTCGGGTCGATTGCACCCGTTGGTTCTAGAATTGGATTCCCTCTGATTGTTTCATTGCCATACTGCCATGTAGATAGGTAATTAGAAGAAGTAGAACCGAGAGCCAGCAATCCCGCAATTGCAAGACCACCTGTTGCTTTTAAGAAAATAGCTTTACGTGCTGGGTCTTTAAGCATGGCGTAAGCCGTAGCAATAAAATAAAACACCATCGTCAATAAAAAGATGTACGTCATCTGAATGTGATTAGACACCAGATTGAGTGCCGCACCAAAACCGAATATCACAGATCCCCACAATATTTTACTCCTATATGCTAAAATAATTCCAGCAGCCATAAGTGGTAGATATCCTACAGAAACCAACTTAGAGTTATGGCCTGCCTCGAATAGGATGAGGTTATTCGTTGCTAGACCGAAACCTACCGCACCTATTATAGATAACCAATGGTTAACCCCCATACATACCATCATAATATAAAAACACAACATCAATGATATAAAAACCCCTATAGGCCTAGGAAACCCGACCTTGAGCACTTTCTGCAATGGTTTTATATAATTTCCATCACTTATCCCTCGTATCTGATACGTCGGCATTCCTCCGAACATAGAATTGGTCCATAGTGTATTTTCACCTGTTCTTTCTTTATACTCAATTGATTCTTGAGCAGCCCCTCTGAATTGAATTATATCGCCTTGGTTGATCTTCTTGCCTTGAAGCTGAGGCATAAAGTATATGCAGGATAGAATTACGAAAACTACAACTGCAATAAAATGTGGAGTTAAGTTTTTAATATAAGTGTTCATTATGTGTCTTTACATGAATCTAAATAATTCAGAATACCGTGTGATTTCTGACATATTAAATAGTAAAAATATATTTAATATGATAGAATCACATGATCTGCGAAGGGAAATGAAGAAATCTACTTAGTAATTTATTGGAATTAGGGTCATGGAGAAAAGAAAACTGCGGATGAAATTATAATAATCATCATCCGCAGTTGTTTCGATGTAACACCCCTGCCCTCCGTAGGACATTCCGAAAATAAGGTAAGATCATATGGATTCACTCAGGAAAGACAAGGCTTTTACCGAAAGGAAGAGTATATAGATTAACGGAGGAAATTTTCTAGAAGTAGTCGTTTTATCTGCGATTTAGGAATCAAGCCACTGCTTAAAATCCGAGACTCTTTCTCTGCTGACAATGACATGATCTGTAAACTGTGGTTCTAGTTTAAGTGTAAGCCGGCTATTAAAGTAAGGGTTGATCTCAACCACAGAATCTATATTAACTACGAACTTTCTGTTGATTCTGAAAAACTTATCTGGCGGCAACATCTGAGACAATTGATCCATCGTAAATTCTACAATGTACTTCCTTCCATCCTTACTCATCAAGTGGGCATACCCATCTTCTGAATAGAAATACTTCACATCCTTAGTTGCAATTACTCTGAGCTGCTGCCCTTGTTTTACAAGGAAACGTTTTTTAATCTTCTGATTAAGAACAGACATAGATAATTGATCAACTTGAGAGGCATGACCTACTTTATCTTTCACAACCAAGCTGTGAAATTTATTTAAAGCTTGCTCCATATCTTTAACGTCTATAGGCTTCAATAGATAATCTATACTATGCGCCTTAAATGCCTGAAGCATAAACTCATCGTATGCCGTTGTAAAAATGATAGGAGGCGTCCGGGGAACCGCGTCGATTATTTCAAAACTCAATCCATCTGCCAACTGAATATCCATAAATACAAGATCTATTTCATCACAATCCGACGTGAGATATGCGATGCTTTCTTCCACCGTATCAATGACCTTAACAATTGTAAATTCTCCTTCTAAATTATTCAACAACTGCCTCAATCGTCTTACAGCAGGAGGTTCGTCTTCGATGATTAACAATTTCAGTACACTCATGAATTAACTTTAAGCATTTCAATTTCTGCCAGCTTACTGTCAGTCTTCTTTTTAAACAAGGGTAAGCTTACTTTAAATCTAAGATCGTCTTGTGTGACCTTAACGGGTTCTTCTGTAAAAAAAGAATACCTATCGATGATGTTCTTCAACCCTACCTTAGTAGATGATGGCATCGTCTTTTTTAATTGAAGATTGTTCTCTACTACCAGATGCTTGTTTTCTATATAGGTTTTAATCAGAAGGTTTTTCTGTCTAGAAATCACATTGTGTTTTATCGCATTTTCATACAGAATCTGAAGACTTAAAGGAATAATCATATAATCATGATATTCCTCGCCTATGTCCTGTTCCAGAATGATGTTGTTCTGAAATCTCTCCTTTATCATAAACGAATATGAATCTATAAATTCTAGTTCATCCTTCAGTAGCACGACGGATTCATTTCTGAATTCTAGCAAGTACCGATAGACCTTAGACATCTGAGACACAAACCGATTGGCGCGCTGAGGATCCTCTGGGATAAGCGACGACAGTGTATTCAGGCTATTAAAAAGAAAGTGCGGATTTACTTGAGACCTCAACCCTTCGAGTTGAGAGGATAGATTTTCCTTAACAAGTATTTCTTTTTCAAGGATCGTTTTCTTCAACATATTAGACAAGTACATCGCTTCATACAAGATTAAAAAAAGCAGGATAAAAACAGATGATGATATTACTTCAAGAAGTCCTCCTGGTTTCATATCCACGCCTAACAGTGGCTTCATGAACTTCCATGCGATTATGTCTAAAAAGAAATCGACAACTATGTAGGCTATAACAGAAGTTATTACCAGGTATAAATATCTATTTCTTATTTCATCGAATGAAGGATACTTTTTCACCGCTTTATAGTGGATCTCCCTGAAAATGAGCCAGAATCCAGATACGTACATGATTGAAATAATCATGCACTTAAAATTAAGTACGAATCCTTCTTCTAAAAAAAGGTCTCGAAACAAGATGACATGCACCATGAAGCTCACAATAGGTGTACAGATCAATACCAGTGGTATATCATTGAATCCCCATACTTTCCTTTTACATGTATCTAATTTCATTGTAGACATAGCTGATGATTGCTTCCTTAAATCCAAGATACACGCTTAAAACTGTATTCTATACATCAAGTCAGGAAGAAATCCAGATTGGTAAACTGTGTTTACTTCATTGGTTGCTCTATTGTATCTATTGACAAATACATTTTTTCTGTTGGTGATGTTCTGGAAGTCTATGAAAAACTGTTGAGAAAATTTCCGCTTAGAACTATTCATCCGGAACCCTATTTTAAGGTCTGTCCTGAAATAACTCGGATACTGTTCTGAAAACGCAAGTTCTTCTACCAGTACTTCTGACTGCCTCAACTGAGACGCTTCTAGATCCACAGGGGTATAGTGTCTTCCGCCGGAAGTAGTCATTTTAAAATCGATCGTAAGGGCGTATGACTTAGATAAATCATATTCATATCCTCCTAGAAAGTTCACAACATAATTGTTATTAAAGGCTGTGTTTCTTTCAATTAAGTCGCTTCCTTTATACTTACTCTGGAACAATGATGTAGTCATCAATCCATAAAACCCACTGCTAAAGAATTTTTCAATGGTCACTTCTACCCCATAATTGGTTCCGGTTCCTGAATTGCTCAATTCTCCTACCGCCGGAAATACGAAGTCTGCTCCAGCATTAAGTACTGAGAAAGAAGTAGCACTTTCTTTGTCAACTGGAATATCATATAAAGATTGATAATATGCCTCCACTTTCAATCTCCAGTCTGGTGCAAGTCTATGATCTAGTCCTGCTACAAAGTGGTGTGCTTTCTGAAAGTCCAAGTCTGTATTTAATGCTTTGAATGCTCCATTTCTATCTGGATTCAAGTAAAAAAATAGAGGCAATGCTGGAACTTGAGAATGCAATCCATAGGCAGCATTGAAAGTGGTTTTATCACTTACGTCGTAATTGAAAGCAGTTCTAGGTTCCAGAATGGCTTTTTCATTTATAGATAAGTGCTGAGCATGCAAGCCGATATGAAATCTTGCTTTTTCTGACAGCCGATACTTATTGTGAAAATAAGCCTGTGTTATAAACAAGTCATCGTTGACATCTCTTAATGTTCTAAAATCTCTCAACCCATCTCCATCGAGATCTTCATCGCTGATTCTGTCTTTCACCTCTGAATTTAAATTCAACCTTTCGATAATAATTCCCGCTCTGGTTGTCAACCTAGAACTATGCTTGATGTTTATTGCCGTGCTGACAGATTGTCTCTCAAGCACATCGTCGCCAGAAAAATTAATATAAGAACCATCTGGAATTTCTTCGGTCAATCGCTCCTCAGAAAATTGATTCCCGGTTCTGCTAAAAGATAAAACTGTCTGTAAGTACGCTTTATCGTTGATGAGGTAATTGTGCTTTAATCCTGAGATAAAAATATTGCTTCTTGCCATGCTGTTCGCATCCGCTTCCGCAAATAAATCGGTCTCATCAATTTCATCTGCATTGAAGTTAATGCTTGAATTAGCAACAATACCGAAGGCAGACAGCCTACCTCCAAGTACCTTACCGAAATCCAACTTGTAAGATAGGTCTCTATATCGAGGAACCGCATTAGTCCCTATATCAAGTCCAGCAGATTGCGCGAATTCTGCAAATGAATTTCTAAAACTTATCAAGAATGAATTGTCTCCACCACTATACATAGGTCCTTCAACCATGGCTTCTATTCCACTGAACGCCCCCAACTGTAAGGTCCCTTCATAAGTATCTTTATTTCCATTCCTAAACCCTACATCGAACACGCCAGACGTTGCGTTGCCATATTCTGCAGGAAAGGCAGAGGTAAGGAAATCAGAATTCTTGAGCAGATTCGTATTAAGTGCACTTACAGGTCCACCTGTCGTACCTAAGGTAGAATAGTGGTTGGGATTAGGAATAGGAATGCCTTCTAATCTCCATAAGACACCACTGGGAGAATTCCCTCTGATGACAATGTCATTTCTAGAATCGTCCGCTGTACTAACGCCTGCGAAATTACTTACAAGCCTGCTTGCATCATTTCGCCCACCGGAATATCTCGTAACTTCTTCTAAAGAAAAAGTTCTGGCACTTACTGTAGCCATTTCATTTATGGTCTTGTCTTTATCGACCTTAGAGCTTATCACAACTTCATCAAGACTGACCAGTGACTCTTCCATGGCGATATTCAATACAACCTCTTTTCCTGCCGTAACGAATACATTAGGAATGGTTACAACTTCATATCCTAGAAACGATATCTGTATTACATGCCTTCCAGCCGCAACACCTTTTATGAGGAACACACCATCTACATCTGTTGTGGCATGAAGATCTCCTTGCTCTGTTGTCAAGGTAACATTGGCACCGATCATAGGGAAATCAGAATCCTTATCAAGTACAGTGCCTTTTACATTCTGACCTCCTTGGGCCGATGCTGTTAATTGTAAGAATGAAAAAATGATGATTGTAATAAAGTGTTTCATGATAATGTTTTTAAGTACAGAACAAATCTATACTTAGCGCTTATCACTAAACAGCGAAAAATGATGAACTGTCAATCTTGAAGGATGAACTGTAGATAATAAGGAAACAGACACCTATTCTGCAGAATTAAAAACTAGAACTCCAAGTAACCATCCTCTATCGGAAGGTCTTTAGGGATCACTTTAAAGACAGTAGAACTCAGTGCAGCTTCCTCTGATGATCGGGAGATGGCAGCTTTAACCCTATCGAATACATCTGCAATTTCACCTTTCACGTAAGTGCTCATCGCCGTTGTTCTTACAACAACCGACGGATGCTTTAGCTCTTGGATAAAAGCAAGAATGGGTTTTTCGTAAGTTTCTTGAAGTGGGTAATGGCTTATCTCTATCGTCACAATCATAATTCAATCTTATTAATAAGTTTTAAAAGCTCTTTCCGAGGGATTCTATGTCTGCCCTCGAAGGTGTGAAACGTGGGGGTAATCTGATTTTTACTATAAAGGCTCTCCAGAACTTCCAGCCTATCCGAAGTAAGGAACTCATCTTGAAGACCATATATCATGTGGTGATTTCTCTTATGAATTACATCAGACAGAACGGAAAGGCTTATATCATCAGGGATCCAGCCAGCCCAGTTGATCAACATCTTGAAGCTAGGATTGCGTGCCTCTA
>CAZFJO010000107.1:0-11612 GCA_964518915.1 uncultured Saprospiraceae bacterium | reverse complement strand
CAATATTTCCAACAATTATATTGAAATAGTGAGGGGGTTTTATCAAGTCTTTCTTAATGAGGTAATGAGCATAATTTATCATACCTAAATCGAAAACTTCCATCTCAGGCTTAACTCCATATTTCGACATCTCTTCGAGTAAACCCATGATCATCTCAGGACTATTTACACTTGCTTGTTTAGAAAAATTTAGCGAACTCAAAGTCAAAGACCCCATATCAGGTTGCAGGGCTAATGATTCTGATCGTTTTTCCAATTCATTGAAACTTCTACCACTTAAAGATAGACACACAACTAAATCAGGGCAATGATGCCGTACTCCTTGTAGAATCTTTTCATAATATGCTATCTTATAAGTCGGATGTTCATTTTCATCTCTGGCATGTAGATGTGTAAGAGTTATTCCGTATTCATACGCTTCATGAACTTGTTCTATGATCTCCTCTGGGGTTACTGGAACATAAGGAGTCATCTCTTTACTAGGAATCATCCCTGTGGGCACAAAATTGATAATTAGATCTTCCATTAACGAAGGAGTATAATTAAGTTTTAAGAATTAAATATATGTGTAATTTATATATATAATCTGTTATTAAAGTGAATTTTGTATGATTTAACAATAAAACTCAATTTCATGTAAAATACGATAATTGAATCGAAATGACCATTAGTACTTCTAAAAAGGTGCTGAAACAAATTCTGAAAATAAAAACAAAATAAATGCCTTGAAGAAAATACAGATAGAATGCAAATGGGTGATTTACACAATTGTATGAAATCATTGAATTGAAATTTAAGCTTTAAAATTTCAATGGAAGGTAATTGTCTTAACTAGTATATTGTAAAGGGTGATTTGGAAAAAGAATGAGTTTGTTGTAATATGTAACAACAATCAAGGAGAATGAAAGGGATCGTTTTTACAGAGTTTTTAGATATGGTAGAATCTACCTTTGGCTATGAAGTAGTTGACCACATTATTGAACAATCAGACTTGCCTTCTGATGGGGTGTATACATCTGTCGGAACCTACCATCATTCTGAAGTTGTACAATTGTTAATGAATCTATCGGAGAAAGTCAACATAGAACCGATTGTGTTGCTTAAAGAGTTCGGTAAATATCTCTTCGATACATTTTTAAAACAGTACCCTCAGTTTTTCACCTCACATGATAATTCTTTTGATTTTTTAATGTCGATAGATAATCATATTCATGTGGAAGTTCAGAAGCTATATCCTGAGGCAACATTGCCTAAGTTTGATTCAGAGATCTTGCTTAGCGGAGAAATGATTATGATCTATCAGAGTGAAAGAAAAATGGCAGCTTTGGCAGAAGGACTCATGGAAAAAGCATTTGCACATTATGGTGAAATGTGTGAAGTAAAAAAAGATGTATTAAAAGAAGACGGATCAGAAGTTAAGTTTACCATTACTAAGCAGTAGTTATGGATAGAGAGTTGTTGATAAGGAAACTCGATCGGGAGATTAAAGCAAGAAAGCAGGCAGAATCAATTCTTGAAACCAAGGCACTAGAACTCTATCATGCTAATCAAGAATTGCATCAGTTAAATACGCAACTTGAGAAGCAAGTTTTAAAAAGAACCTCTGAATTAAAAGAAAGTGAAACACGGTATCGAAGCCTTGTGGAAAGTGCCAGTGACATTATTTTTAATGTAGATGAAGATGGATATTTTACATATATTAATTCTATAGGGACGGAGAGTTTTGGGTATTCAGTAGATGAAATCCTAGGAAAGAGATATGTAGACTTTGTCATAGAATCTCATAAGGAGAGTTTATTTAATTATTATAGTCGTTTAAGAGAAGATAGAGTCCAGAGTGATTATATGGAATTTCCAGTATATGATAAAAATGGAAACGTAGTCTGGATAGGGCAGAATGTAAATCTTGTAGAAGATGAAGAGAATGGTTACTATTATAGCGCTGTTGCGAGAGATATTACGGAAAGGAGAAATCTTGAAATAGAATTGAAGACAGCGCAAGCAGAGGCCATAAAAGCTCAACAAGCTGAAAAAGACTTTCTAGCTAATATGAGTCATGAAATCAGAACGCCTCTCAACGCAATAATAGGTATGAGCCATCTTCTTAATGATACACCCCTGGACGTTCAGCAAAAGGAATACTTGGAAATTCTATCGGGTTCAGCAAGTATATTACAGAATCTCATTTCTGATATATTAGATATTTCTAAGATTGACGCAGGTACGCTAGAACCTCAGTTAAGTGAAATTGATTTAGTGCTTTTATGTGAGCGTCTGGTGCATACCCTGCAATCTAAGAACAGAGATAGACTTGTATCAATAGGTTTTTCATCCGATGAAAAGATCTCGCACGCCGTTGTTTCTGATGGACAATGGATAAATCAGATTCTATTAAATTTATTAAGTAATGCTGAGAAGTTTACGCATAAAGGTAGGATTGATTTATCAATTAAATTGGTGAGTGAATCCGACAGAGAATACACAGTTCTCTTCACGGTAAAGGATACGGGTATAGGGTTAAGTCCTGAAGAGCAAGAGGAGGTTTTTCAGAAATTTAAACAAGCCGATCCATCGATCAGAAGAATTTATGGAGGCACAGGACTGGGATTGGCTATTAGTAAAAAACTGGTAGAACTCTTAGGTGGAGAACTTAAAGTTCATTCAATAAAGGGGCAGGGTTCACAATTTTATTTTGACCTCAATTTGGGGAAAGGGGGGCTCAGAAAAGACATAAAAATGAAGTCAGGTTCGATTGCTGATCTGACTCCAGAAATAGGCCGTCACAATGTTCTTATCGTAGAGGACAATTTAATGAACCAGAAATATATTTCCTCTTTACTTTCTAAATGGAATATAAATTTTAAAATTTGCAACAACGGTAAGGAAGCTATAGAGGCTTGTGAACTGAATAAATATGATCTCATCTTTATGGATTTATCTATGCCTGTAATGGATGGTTATACAGCATGTAAGAGAATTCAAGAAGGATCAAGCCTGAACTCTAGGACGACAATAATTGCTTTAACGGCATCTACATTTTTGAGTAAAAAACAATTGGCTATGGAAGCAGGGATGAAAGATTTTATTTCTAAGCCATTTACCCCGGATCAATTGTCGTTCTACCTTAAAAAATATTTGAATAAATCAACGGGCGAAAAAATTGACACTCCATTTGCATTTAGTGATGAACTTGATACAGATGTTTTGAATGATCTATATGGTAGTGATGTAGTGTATGCTTGTGGGATGTTTGAAATGTTTTTATCTATCATAGATGGGGAAATGCAGGAATTAGAAAACATTTGCGAGAGCGGTAATTTACTTCTCCTAAGAAAGCAAGTGCATAAGATGAAACCTACCTTTAAGATGGTCGGTCTTTCAGAATTATATTCTATGATGGAGAAAATGGAGGGAAAAGAGGATGTAGAGGATGTACAACAAGAATTGGACGTCTTTAAAACTAAATTAGAAGGAAAGCTGCAGGTGTTGCGTATAGAATATAGCCGTCTTAAATCGGAATTATTATAAAAGAAGTGAGCATGAAAAGTATAATTGTTGAAGATGAAGTTATGGCTAGGAAGTCTATTGAGACCTTGTGCAGTAAAGTTGATTCTATTGAAATTGTGGGTGTTTATGAAGATGCAGAAACTGCATTGGCTGGATTGGAAAAGCAAGAAGTAGATCTGATATTTCTTGACATAGATATGCCAGGGATGAGTGGCCTAGAATTATTAGATAAAATTTCTATTCTTCCTCAGATAATTTTTACAACAGGAAATAAGGACTATGCATATGATGCTTATGAGTATGAAGTTACAGATTTTCTGACGAAACCTATTTCGCAACCGAGGTTCCTAAAAGCAATTGAGAAAGCAATTTCTAATGAGAATAGATTGAACGCTGTTGCTCAAGCAAGTGAGCAGTGTGAGATATATATTAAAGCGGATGGAAGGTATGTAAGACTTTCTTATTCTGAAATATTTTATTTCGAAAATGTAGGAGATTATGTCAAGGTTGTTTCTTCTCAAGGAAATTTTATTATACATGGTAGTATGAAGTCTATTGATGGTCGCATTTCTCATCCTAGGTTTTTAAAGATACATCGTTCTTATATAGTAAATATGGATAAGATAAAGGACATAGAAGATCATACCATTGTCATTGAAAAAAAAGTTATTCCAGTAAGTAGATCTCACCGCCCCATCCTTATGAGATCTATCAATATTTTATAAATCCTTGCTTCATTACAGAAAACAGAAGGATATCTACCGAAAATCGAAATGTCCCGATACTGGGCTTTAATTGAACCCATCTTTACGTCGACAAACATGCGAAGTTTAAAGAATTCGCATCTAATAATGAAAATTTAAATCGACGAAATTATGTGTGGAATAATGGCTTATATAGGGAAAGAACAAGCGTACCCGATCGTCATAGATGGATTAAAAAAACTAGAGTATAGAGGCTATGATAGTACAGGCGTTGCTATTATGAATGGATCTCTCAGTGTGTACAAGAAGAAGGGAAAGGTTTCTGATCTTCAATCATATATAGGTATTCAGAAAAAAAATGGATATGTGGCAATGGGACATACGAGATGGGCTACACATGGCATTGCTAATGATGTAAACGCTCACCCTCACTTGAGTAAGGATCAGAGATTGGTTATGGTTCACAATGGGATTATTGAAAATCACAATCAACTCAAGAGCCATCTTTCTTCTCAAGGATATCACTTCGTAAGCGATACAGATTCAGAAGTTTTACTACAGCACATAGAATGGTATAGAGCTACTTTTTCTATATGCTTGCTTGAAGCAGTAAGACGAGCATTGGGAGATGTACAAGGCTCATACGCTCTAGTGATTATGGATACCTATGATCCTGAAAATATTGTGGTTGCTAAAAAAGATACGCCACTTGCCATCGGTTTATGTACTTCTGGTTTTTATTGTGCTTCGGATGCATCTGCTATCCCATGTAACATTGAGGATATCATGTTTCTAGAAGATGGGAACATAGGCTTACTTAATTTACATGGCTCGCGTACAATCATAAACCTAGATAATGAAGAAATAAGCATTGAGCTTAGTAAGCTTAATCGTGATGATGAAGTATATGATAAGGGTGCCTATGATACGTATATGCTTAAAGAGATTTTCTCTCAACCCGAGACCATACGTCGTTGTATAGAGGGTCGCAATACGCTGGCTATCGATGGCCTTTATTTACAGGAACTATCAGAGCATCTCCAGCGATTGTCAGATATCAATCGGGTAATAATTACAGGTTGTGGAACTTCGTGGCATGCTGGATTAATCGGAGAATATATGATAGAAGACATTGCACGTATTTCTGTGGAAGTTGAGTATGCTTCAGAGTTTCGATATAGGAATCCCATTATAACAGATAAAGATTTAGTAATTGCCATATCTCAGTCAGGTGAGACTGCAGACACTTTAGCAGCACTTCAATTAGCTAAAGAGAAAGGAGCACTTACCTACAGTATTGTCAACAGAAGAAACTCTTCTATAGGAAGATTAAGCAACATAGAAAGTAACATAAGGACCGGAATCGAGATAGGAGTAGCTTCTACCAAGGCCTTCACTGGACAAGTTACTTTCTTAGCGTTGCTTGCTTTACAATTGGCACAATTAAATGGAACCCGTAAGAATAATGAGATTTCTGAAATGTTAGACGAGTTATCATTGATGCCAAGTTTTGTCCAAGAAGCATTAAACTGTCAAGCAGTGTGTGATCAAGTAGGCAGATATCTGTCACGCTATGATCACGCATTGTTTCTTGGGAGAGGTATTAATTTTCCTACAGCATTAGAAGGGGCATTAAAGCTGAAAGAAATAAGTTATATCCATGCAGAAGGTTATCCAGCAGCAGAGATGAAGCATGGCCCGATAGCTCTTATTGATGAAAATATGCCTATTGTGGTAGTAGCAACTAATGATAGTTGTCACGATAAATTGATCAGTAATATTCAAGAGACCAGATCTAGAAAAGGAAAGATCATTTTAATAGCTAGTCAAGGCCAGAATATAGATCCCAAGTTGTATGACTTTATTATTGAACTTCCTGAAGTAGCCGATTTTTTATCCCCTATACAATCTGTAATTCCACTCCAGCTAATCTCTTACTATGCGGCTAAGTATAGAGATTGTAATATCGATCAACCTAGGAATCTGGCTAAATCGGTAACTGTAGAATAATTAAATCCATAGATGGGAATCCATCTTATCATAAAAATTAAAATTCAACTAAGATGAACACTTCGAATAATTTTTTGGCAAGTATGCCAACAGAGGAAATGGTAAACAAAAGCAATAAAACCTTTAAAGGGATTTATGAGAGATTGTGTAAGAAAGAGGCTACCATAGCTCTAGTAGGTCTCGGTTATGTAGGACTTCCGATTGCGTTAGAATTCGCTAAATCATTTAAAGTAATCGGTTATGATATAAATGATGATAGGGTAGACATGATGAAAAATGGAGTCGACCCATCTGGAGAGTTAAGTAAGGATTCTTTTAAGAATGTAGACATTCAATTTACATCTGTTTCTGAGACTCTCGATAAAGCTGATGTAATAGTAGTCGCTGTACCTACGCCGGTGAGCAAGGATAATCAACCCAACCTTAAGCCCCTCCAATCCGCTTGTGAAAAAATTGCAGTCTCACTAGGAGAAGGTAATATTGTGATATTCGAATCTACAGTTTATCCAGGCTGTACGGAAGAAGTATGTATTCCTATTCTTGAAAAAATATCTGGACTTACGTACAACGTTGATTTTAAAGTAGGTTATTCGCCTGAAAGGATCAACCCAGGAGATAAAGTACATACGCTTACGCAAATAAAGAAAATTGTATCAGGATCTGATGAAATTGCAGGACAAGAAATATACAAGATTTATGACCATATAATTGAGGCAGGAATTCACCTTGCTCCGACTATGAAAGTTGCTGAAGCGGCAAAAATTATCGAGAACACTCAACGGGATGTAAACATAGCACTCATGAATGAGTTGTCAGGCCTCTTCGATGAACTAAGTATAAATACACAAGATGTTTTAAAGGCTGCAGGAACGAAATGGAACTTCCTAAACTTCTATCCAGGATTAGTAGGTGGCCATTGTATCGGAGTAGACCCTTATTACTTGATTCATAAAGCGGCGGATAGAGGTATGATACTTCCAGTCATTTCTTCTTCTAGGTACATCAATGATTCAATGCCACAACAAGTGGTAGACCGAATAGAAGTTGCATTAAGGGATCTAGGTAAGACGTTAGAAACAAGTAAGGTTTTAGTGTTGGGAGCAACCTTTAAAGAAAATGTATCTGACCTACGAAATTCCAAAGCGGCTGAAATGTCGCAATTATTAAAAGCCAGTCATTGTGATCTCCATGTCCACGATCCGCATGCGTCATCAGAAGAACTACGAAAGTACTATTCATTAGAGAAAACGAATAAGATATCAGGTGGGTATGATGTAATAGTCTATGCTGTTAATCATCAGAGCTATGAAGATCTAGATTGGGAATATATTCAGTCTATAGGATCAGAAAGCATGGTCGTATTTGATTTTAAGAAAATTCTAGGAAAGCCTAGGATCCTCAATGATAAGGTTGCTTATATAACCCTGTGATCAAGGATATTATTAACCAACCATTAATATCATAGATAGTGAGGAAGTGTTTAACAATTGCGTCGATTTGCTGGCCGCTGATCTTATGCGGCCAGCAACTTTTCTTCCTTGATTCATTGATGCTTACTTCATCTAATAAGATTGAAGAAAGATATAATGAGTGGCAAGAAGAGAAACTTAATCAAGTTGCCGGAAACAAAGGGATTTCCTTAGGCCTCGGTCTTACCAGTGTTTCGGCTCAAGAGTGGGGAGAAGGTTATGGGCTGAGAGCTGGAGGTAAAATTGATATGCTCGGCGGAGGTTGGAAACACCATGATTTAGAAGTTAAGAAACTAGAGAACCTGAAGTTGATACAACAATTAGAAGGACATCAAGAATCATTACAACATCATTATGGATGGTGTTATGACTATGTGACATCTGTGTATCATGATCAGAAAATAGAGGTGCTAGATGAGATCATTGAAAACTTAGAAGGATTATCTACAACATTGCAAGATCATTATATCCATAAAAGAATTTCTTATGCTGACCTTTTAAAAGTTAAAACCTCTATCAAGGAATATGTTCTTCTTAAGAAGACTATAGAAGAATCTAAAGACATCTTCAAGAAGCGTATAGATGTTGATGATATGCCTTCGCTTCATGACCATAGGTTGTATGAATTAGATATTGAAAGCCTGCTTGATTCTGTTTCTAGAGACTCATCCTACAAGAATGTAGTGAACCTTAGATCGGATAATATAGAATTGAGTTATGCACAAGAGAACCTTTCAGATCTGTCTGCATCCTTGGGTTACGATGTACTGAGGAATCGACCATATTTTTCCATTCAGTTTTCTAAAAATATTTCTAAATCATCAAGTAGTCTGGTTGCTGCTGAGAAGGAGTTGATGGAAGAAAGATCTCATCAATATCTATTTCAAAAAAAGAAAGAACTTCTTAACCTATTCATAGAGTATGATTATAAAAGAAAACAGATAACGAGGCTTAATGGAAATCTGGAAATGGTAAGAGAAAAGAAAAGAATTTTAATGGTTACAAGAGCTTTGCAAGAATTGCCGTTAAGTACAGATGAGGAAGAATTGCTTGTAGAATGCCTAAAGATAGAATTCGAAATTATAGACCTGAAGCAACAAGCTATGCTCTTGTTGTTAATGATAAAAAGACTTACTTGTACATTTAATATTGGTGATTTTCTCTTGCCGGCGGATGAGTATGTTAACGACAAAAAATTTGCAGGGAATAGATACTTGCTGTTACATGATGGCATAACCTTACCAGATGGAGATCGTTATTTTCTTGAGGAATGCGAAGTGATTGAAATTTCTGGCAATGAATTGATGGAATTAAGAAACTTATATCCACTAGATCCAGATGATTACAGCAATAGATCGGATCTAGAGAAGAAGATAATTGGGATAACAGAAAAAGATGCCAAGGCCAATATCTTGTTTACGGATATAGAGAGCCTAAGAAGACTAGAATTGAAGTCTGTTAGGAGTCAGGTAGTCACCTATAACAAATAGAAACGATGAAAGCTTTCCAATTAAGAGAAAAGAAAACCTTTATAAAAATATTAAAGGAACCACCTGTTCAGAAGAAGAAAGTCAACTGGAGCAGGCGATTATATTTAGCTATATTTCTAGTGCTGATAACCTTGGTTGGTAATCGTGTTTATCTAGGCAATATGTACATACATGCAGATGGTCAGATTGAATTGCCTAAGCAGTTGGTTACATTTCCTGATGACATACAAGTCATGAATGTATATATAGAAGAAGGAAATCAAGTGTGTAAGGGAGATACTTTATTTAGGTACTTGTTGTCTAATGATCAATTAGAATCTGCTTCCTTAACATTAAGCATGGGACATTCTTCTGAGTGGATTGATAGAGAAGTGTTATCCGGGCAAAAAAAGATATCTTTCCTAGAAGCTACAATGACAAGTAGAGAAACGATGATAACTTACTTAACAGAACGCATTGAGAAGAAGGAGTCCCTTCTGCTTAGTGGGGTTAATGGTGTGTATAATGAGTATGAAGAATTGTCTGATAGAAAAACCAAACTTCTCCATCAATATGAAGTCGTAAAAGAAGAGAAGAAAACGCTGCAGGCACATATTTACAAACTTGAAAGAATGCGTAAGAAGCACGCAGTACTAGAAGAAAACAAGATGGACCATTACCAGCAGGAGTACTTTTATATATCCCCGTCAGATGGAGTGATTTCTGATATCTTCTATAAGGAAAATGAAATATGCTATAAGAAGGCTGAAATGATGACAATCCATGAAATGGAAAACGTGACGATAGAGACTTTTTTCGATCCGATAGAAATTGCACATCTTGAAGTGGGTGATGAGGTTGTCATACAACTTCCAGATGGCAGCGACTGGGCAGGGCTCATTTCTAGGTTTTACGTGAGCACCTATGCCTTGCCATCAGAATTTCAGAAAAAGTATGAACCGACTGAACGCAATATAGTAGCAGAGGTGATTCCTATGGATAAAGCTTCAGAAGATAGATGGAAATTATTTTATAAAATGGATGTAAAAGTCAAGAAATCCAGATACCAACTCTTTTGACTTACGGAGTACCTGACATCTAGCATCATCCATTTATCTTACCGAAAACAGAAGAAATCATACTGGAAATCGAAAAGATCAATTATACAGGTTTGCTTAAGTGCATATTTGAGTTAGTAAAAACTGAACGATGCAAGTCAGACATTTATCACATGCTGAACAAGAAGATGTAAAAGTCATAGAAGGCCTTCGGGTAGGTTTCTATGATCACTCCAGTCATCGATATTCAGTGACACCACAAGTAGATGCACTTGTTGTAAGTGATGATTTTTCTGTACATAAAATCAGACGTCAAGATAATCTATACCTAGTTCCTGTTTTTACACAAGGCCACGAGTCTGTTTATGCTGATGGAAGATATGATAGCCACAACCCTTATAAAATTGTTTCTAAGGTCAAGGCCATTAATAAATTATCAGAACCCTTTAAGTCTTTATCCCTTCCTGATATAGAAGATGAAAAATGTCTCACTAAATTGTTGAGGTTTCTAATCTCTAGGAGCAAAAAACTGACCCCTTTTAAAAGTAGAAGATCTAATATAGGATACACGTATACAGAAGTGGAATTATTTATGGGTATAGATCCCATCCAGAGTCATACAAGATTAAAAGAATATGTAGCATCTGGCTTTCTTACAACTCATCTACTTGATAAGGCCAATCTGTGCTACGAGTGTGAATCAAGTTATGTTCATTTTTCTGAGTGTTGTACTAAATGTAATTCAATTGATTTAAAGGATGAAGAATTGATTCATCATTTCAGATGTGCCTATATAGGACCGGAGTCAGATTTTAAAGTAGATGGTTATATGAACTGTCCTAAATGTGATCACGTCCTTAAACACATAGGTATAGATTATGACAAGCCATCTGAGATCCACACTTGCAATTCATGTGCTCATGCTTCGCAGGAAACTAAGATGAAAGCAACGTGTATCGATTGTGGAAAAGAGAATGAGTTGTCTCAGTTAACAACCATTCCTATCTATGAATATAAAATTACACAGTCGGGACAGACACATGCGGGAGAAGTTTTCCATCAATCATCAAGAAAAAAAGAACTTAAAGATTCTTTCGACTCTGTCGCATTAGATTATTCTCTTTATAAGTTATTGAAAAAGCATGAAACCAATAAGAAGGAAATTTATGATGAGGATTTATGGATTGTTTACTTACAGCTTGAGGCTTCTATACAATCTTCTTTAAGCCCTGGTCATTATCGATCACTGTTAGAAGAATTGATAACAATTGTTAAACCATATCTTTCTCCACAAGACTTACTTACTGTTGATGATAAAGGCAAGATTGAATGCTTGGCAATTAATTATTCTCACCAGAAGATATTAAAGTTGGCAGAGATAATAGAGTATAACCT
>CAZFJO010000106.1:0-11648 GCA_964518915.1 uncultured Saprospiraceae bacterium | reverse complement strand
GCCGAAAATAAATATAAGAGAGGTGGATCCATTTCCTACAGGTAGTGTCGTAATCATATAAGCGACAACAGTCCCCAAGATTACGCTCACAATATGGACCGCTTTCCAATGATCTATCTGTCTACCTACATATATTGCAGAAGCGATAATAAGACCAAAAAAGAATCCCCATAATGGCTCTGGATAGTTGTCTAACAGGTAGGTTACTCCGAATACACCGACAACAACACCCATAACCATCCCACCGAAGAGGAAGGTAATAAATCCTATATCTAGTTTATTGAAAACCGATTTGAATCCGCCTGACTTCCAATCCGTAATCAATCCAGGTCCTATGTTTTTTATAACTGCGATTAACCGCTCGTAGATGCCCGTAATAAAGGCAATCGTACCTCCAGAAACACCTGGAATAATTTCAGCAATCCCCATAGCCATTCCTTTTAGAATTGTGCTAGGTTCTGTTTTTCTTTCTATTGTTTCTTTATGGGTTCCCATTGTGCGTTCTTCCTATACTTCGACCTTTGAAGGAAGTGGTATCCTTCTTCTGTTCCATTCTTTCATCAAAAAACACTTCCGTTAAGTCAGGCTTTCCAGCATGAATCCAAGCAGAATACCACAGACTTCCGATGGCTTTAATGGATGCCCGCATTCTATCTTCTACCATGGTTCCCATCTCATTCATAAAGGCCTCAGCATATTCTGGACACTGGATACGGATGGTACGCTCAAGGCGTTCATCATAACAATATTGCTTATCCTCAGGAAAGGTCTTACTGAGTCGTTTTTCTACAAGCAAGACACTGTCTAAGTAGACGTGACTATCAAGGATTATGTCCCAGTAATAATCAGAAAGATTCCGAACATACTTAGCCTTTCCCACAAAGAAATCCCATTCTTTTTCAGCAAACAATTCTGGAATTCTAGACTCCCAGAATGCATGGATGCCGACTTGATTGGTCATCTGACCATTGTAATTCTCCGTCGTGTGCAAGGGTACGTGTGCATCTCCGATGTAGTGGCCATAGTCTGAAGCGTATCTTAATATCCGGTTTCCATCTTTACTTTCGAAAGCTCTGACGAGTTGATAATGTATCCGCTCCAGGGCAAATGGGAGGATGCCATATGAAGTAAAGCTGTCTCTGATTTCTATCTTTTTAGTGCCGGATTGCCAGTATGGATGTCCTTCTACCGATACGGACCATACATCTTCATACCTAGAGGGCATAACCTCCTTTCTGAAATAAGATATAAATGAGTCTGTAGGCACAGAGAACGAATTCCTCCTGGATTTCCAATGCATAGAGTCCTCCTTCTCTGTAACTGTATAGAGACCATCTCTCCCTTTTCCGTCTGTTATGACCACTTTTCCAAATGCCAGAATGGCTTTAGAATATTCCCGAGGCACATTATCATACGGATAAGTACCCCAGTGATCTATATCTATATAATGCCTGACGGCTTCAAACTTAGTCGCATGCCTTCGCTTGTCAGGATCCACAGAGTGTTCTGCAACATAATCTATGTGCTGCTTAAAGAAGCCTACCAGTGGTGGTGGAAGTGTAAAAACAGCCATACGATTGATTTTTCTATGGCCATAAAAACCCCATTCTTCTCCATCGTATGAATAAGAGAAACCCAGAACAAGACTGAGAACCATAATGGTTATGACGCTGTAGAAAAGATGCTTCACGTATTTCTATTGAAGCCACAATATAAAGGAAGTAAAGTAATTATCGATGCTAATCCGGAAAGTAAGGAAATGAAAGCGCCTGCAAGCGGCGATTCATGGCTTAACCATATCTCCTTTTTCTTACAATATTGTATCCGATACCTACGACAATAAGAAACAGCAATGGGAGTCCTAAGTTGAGGAGTTGCCATTTGCCTTTTTCTGCCTTAGCTTTTACCGTATCTAGCATTCTGACCTTTATGCTTTTAGATTTAGATGTAAGCAAGGGTCCATTGCCCATCATATATTCTATGGTATTAACCAGCAGGTTATAATTACCTTGATAGACCTTTCTCTCCCATTTATTGGCTCCTAGGGGAAGTGGCTCCCCATTCCTTGCTGTATAATTGGTCTTGACGAAATCAGCATCTGTCACAACCACTTGTATACTGTGTGAACCGGTCTCACGATAAGACAATTGGGATTTCTTAAGGATGTCTTGCTGATTGCTGGTTACCCTATTTCTAAAAAATGAAGGAAACTTCCCTTCTGAAAGAAGCCCTAGAATAAAAGGACCTTCGTTAAATAAGGCAGGATCGGGATTGGCCCGAGTTATGTCAGTCGATATGGTGATCGGAACATTCTGGGTTTTACTATATGGTGAAGAACTTAAGAATACGGTCCTTTTTACATCTCCATCCATCTTAACTGTATCGATACTACTCGGAAAATCTAGATCTACCCTATCCACTCCATATGTGATCGGTGAATTACCCTGCACCTGTCCGAGGACGTGGTATACCCACGGTCTGTTCTCGAACTTTGGCTTGCCATTAACCACAGAAGAAACTTGAGGAATACTAGAGCTTTCTAAGTCTAGTACAAGGTCAGAGTTCAACCGTATCCCATATTTAAAAAGTAGATTATCTATATTTATATCTCTTGCTATGCTGATGTGCTCACCTCTTGCGCGTATGCTGTCTAAGTTTACATTGACGGTATTGAGGTACCACAACACATTACCCCCATTCATAACATACTGGTCTATCGCAAATAAATTGTCCGTTGTGAAAGTCTCACTCGGATCTTGGATAATCAATAAAGGGTAACTGGATGGTATTAAATCTGTACTGTCCAGGTCCACAGCATCAAGCGCGTAATACCTGGTCAGTTCTGAACTCATATGATAAAAACTAGGCCCTACCTTGGTTCCGTTACTTGTTAATATTCCGATTCTTTTTCTTTCTGAAGAACTCAGTTTCTGAATAGCATTAGAAAACTTATACTCCAGTTGGGATATTGAGTTGTTGATGACTGTTCCATCATAACTACCATCGGGTGCTCCTTCTAGCAATTGTATGATTACTGGCGGTGTATCTTTCTTACTGAATATAGCATACGGAAAGGCGGTCTTAGCAACGAATTCTGACCCATCTCCTACACTGATAGGAAACGGAACCAATCCCTGCTTAGCCAGTAACTGCTGTCTTTCTTCTAACTCATCTTGAGGTACATCCAGAGGATCTTCGCTTAGATAGCGTATTTTAGAATTGATCGATTTAAACCCAGATAAAACATCTTTTATAGATTCTTGTAGACGCTTATATCCCGCAGGAAAATCTCCCTCGAATAAGACTTCTACTAATATCGGATCTTCTACCTTTTCTACCATGTCTTTAGTGACCTCACCTAAGCTATAACGCTTATCTTCCGTGAGATCCCATGCAGCTGTATTAGGACCTATGAGGAAGTTGATACCACATAATACAACTAGGATCAATATATAGTACTTCTTATCCATCCTACTGCTTTCTAGATTGTAGTGAATAATGACATCCGAGCAAGCCTAGAGAAATGATGGTGATGAAATATACCACATCTGATAAACGGACAAGCCCTCTACTCAAGTTGTCGTAATGTAGCTTCATCCCGAACTGCTGAATCGTATAGTCAATTCCTCCAGAAAAAGATGGAATCCTCGATATATAGTCCGCCCCCCAGAAAAACATAAAACACATAAATGCTGAAAATAGAAATCCACTTATCTGGTTGTGCATCATACTAGAAGCCCACATCCCGATGGCCGTAAAAGAAGCCGATAATAATACCAACCCTATATATGAACCTATCGTACCTCCTATATCTAGATTACCGATGGGGCTTCCTAGCTGATAGATAGAATATACATATATCAAGGTAGGAACCAGAGCAAGTAGAACCAATGAAAAATTGGCCATAAACTTCCCTGATATTATCTGCCACAAACTGATGGGTTTCGTATACAGGAGTTCGATCGTGCCATATTGATACTCTTCAGAAAAAGACCTCATAGTTGTGGCAGGGATCAATATCAATAATACGAATGGACCTATAAGAAACAATTGATCCATGGTTGCCATCGAATAATTAAGGACACTTGTATCTGAAAAAAACCAGATAAACAATCCTGTAATCAACAGAAATACTGCGATCACCACATAGCCTATCATAGAGCTTAAAAAAACGGTTATTTCTTTTCTAAATATCGATATCATGTTTTCTGAGTCATTTTAGTAAATACCGATTCGATGTTGTTTTCTTTCTTAGACATTCCGATGATAACATCTCCTGCATCGACAGCGACCTTAAAAATATCCGGTCGTATATCTTTCACCCCTTTTACCCGGATGATGTATCTATTGTTCTTTTCCTCTAGAATCTGTGTCACCCCATTGATTTTCTTATACTTATCTAGCATCTGTGACTTAGAAAACAACTCTAGAACGACTTCCGATTCTCCTTCTATCTGATTTCTAAGATCCTGGATAGGGCTATCGGCAACTAATTTTCCTTCGTTGATAATGAGCACTCGATCACATAAGGCGTCTATTTCTTGCATGATGTGAGACGAAAATAAAATTGTTTTATTCTCTGCTAATCTTCTTATCAGTCCTCTTATCTCAATGAGTTGATTGGCATCTAATCCGGAAGTAGGTTCATCTAAAATGAGAATTTCAGGATCATGGAGGAGGGCTTGAGCAATTCCTACCCGTTGCTTATACCCTTTAGATAGAGCTACTATTTTCTTGTGTTGTTCCTTTTCAAGACCGACCATATCGATGACATCAGCAATCCTGGAAGAACTTTTAGAAACTTTATTCATCCTAGCGACGACGTGCAGAAACTCCTTGACGTACATATCTGGGTACAAGGGATTGGATTCGGGGAGGTAACCCACTCTGCGTTTTACTTCTATGGAATCTTTTACAACATCATAGCCGAGGATGGAGGCTTGCCCTGCCGTAGGTAAGAGCGAAGACGTCAGCATCTTCATTGTAGTACTTTTTCCCGCCCCATTAGGTCCTAAGAAACCAATTACTTCGTTTCCCTTAGTAGAAAAAGACAATCCATCAACCGCTTTCTGCGATCCATAAACTTTGCTTAATTCGTTGACCTCAATCTTCATTGGAAATTAGAACGTCTGTAATGAGAAATAGCGTATTGAAAGGGCTTTAAAAACATGTTATCTTTTCTTCAACGATGTTATTAAATCTCTTCACTTATTTGCGTAAGCAAAAATACAATAATTTATTACATATTAATAATTTCTATAATACGATCAATTGTGAGGGCATTATCTACCTGATAGGTACCAATCGCCGTGCGTCTCAGAGATTTAAGATAGGCTCCACTATCCATCTGCTTTCCTAGATCGTGGATGAGTGACCGTATATACGTCCCCTTAGAACAAGAGACATGAAATGTAGCCTGCTGGGGCTGCTGTAGTTCAGTGGTGAATTCGTGAATATGCACAGGTCTGGCTTTAAGAACCACATCCTTGCCACGACGTGCCAGCTTATACGCGGGCGTACCTTTTATCTTGACTGCAGAATAAATGGGGGGAACTTGTTCGATATCTCCCATGAACGTTGCTGCTGCCGTATCCATTCGTTTCTGATCGATGTGCTCAAAAGGATAATTCTGATCTTCATCTGCTTCAGCATCGTAAGTAGGCGTAGTAGCACCCAGTTTCATGTGACCCGTGTACACCTTGTCTAAGCCTTGTACTTGATCGATCTTCTTCGTGAATTTTCCTGTACACAGAATCAATAATCCAGTAGCCAGTGGATCGAGTGTACCTGCATGTCCTACCTTGATTTTCTTGACTCCGAGCTTATGTTTTAACGCGAATCTAATCTTGTTCACTACGTCAAAAGACGTCCATTCCAATGGCTTATCTACTAAGATCATAGACCCTTGAAGAAAATCAAGATCTACAGATCCATCTGTATTTTTACTGAGAATATGGCTATCGGGAATACACATAGGATAGACCGATGATGGCAACGATTACACAATAGATTGCGAAGTACTTAAGCTGGGCCTTCTTTACGATCTGAAGCATCCATGTACATGCTGCCCAACCCGTAATGAACGCCGCTATGAAACCTATAGCAAGTCCTGTTTTATCCACAGTCGCTGCCCCTAAATCCCCATCAGCTAGGTCGAGTATCATCTTACCGAAAATCAGTGGTATAACCATCAAGAATGAGAATCTAGCTGCTTTTTCTCTTTCAACACCTAATAACAATGCTGTAGAGATAGTAGCCCCAGACCTAGAAATTCCTGGCAATATGGCAATTGCCTGAGCGATTCCGATGATCAATGCCTTCCCAGGATTAAGTGTTTTAGAAGTGTCTTGTGTAGTATCTGCTATATATAGGAGTACTGCCGTAACGAGTAACATACTACACACAAGAACTAAGTTATCTGAAAACAGCCCTGCAATAAAATCGTCCAAGAAAACCCCTGCTAATCCTGCAGGTATCATGGATATGATAATTAATAAAGCGAAGGTTCTCTCTTCTTTACCACTAGGTGTGAAAATTCCCTTTAAAATTTCTAGAATGTCTTTTCTGAAGACGACCATTGTGCTCAGCGCTGTGGCAAAATGCAGGACCACTGTCATCAGTAGACTCTCCTCGCCTACTTGGTTATCACCGAAAATAAACTTGGCGATTTCAAGGTGACCACTCGAACTCACAGGTAAAAATTCTGTAAGTCCTTGTATGATTCCCAGGATAGCTGATTCTAAAAATTCAGGCATTACTTCTTAAAAATAGCGAATATCTGAAGCCCTAGACCTATAATAATAACAATAGGCGCGAGGGTGATCCTTCTGAAGGAATATATAATATCTGGATCCCAAGTATTTTCATCAGGCATCGAACCTCCCGACATAAGCACAAGTCCCAAAGCAATAAATCCTATGCCTATGAACATCCACTTATAATTCTCCTTACCAAAAAGGTTGATCTGATTCTTGCTAGCAACAGTAGAACTATCCGATTTTCTTACTGCAACTTTCTTCGCAGTAGAAACTGTTTTCGTTTTCTTACCACCTGAAGTAGCAAGTACTTTTTTTATTTTCTTCTTGGCCATAAATGCAGGAGCATATATTTAAGACGCAAATGTATCTATTTTTTCTTGATATATCACTCAGAGATGAAGAATGGTGACCCTATTAACAAGTCATTCACTGATTTAAGTAAGATCTTACTACTTGTCTAGTAATCCCTACAGTAAGAAAAAGACCAATCAGAAAGGTAACTACAACCGCTACACCCATATATAGAAAAGATATGATATCCAGAATAGACTTATTATTCATGGTTAACAATAGCAGCAACAATATGACGCCCGTAAACGCAATCCCAAATGCCCTTACCGCTGTCACCGTTGCCTGGCTTATATACGGTTTCGCAATAAAAATACGCTTCGCTCCTACAAGTTGCATGGTTTTAATTTCTTCCTTGTCAGATTGCAAGTTTAGTTGCACCGAATTGTAGATTATAGCTATCGATAAGAAAACGAATATTCCTCCTACGAATAACGATATGTAAGACAACTTCTGAAGATTATCCTTAACCATATCTACAGATTCATTATCCGCGTATAGATTCAATACACCTGGTTGTTTTTCTATCTCCCTTTTATAGGCCGCTATTGTTGTTTCATCATAGTGACTCGCAAGTAAGTTAAAACTCACCATGTCCTTAAACGGCTGAATCTCTAGATCTGCAGGCAGGGATTTCATAAAATCCCCCATCGCTTCAACAGCATCTTCCTTAGGGATAAATTCGATGGTAGAATCATTTACTCCATCTAAAGTAGACAAGAATTTAATGACATCTTCTCTTTCTTTCTTCTGGCCATCATCGTGCAATTCCACAATGATGTTGATCTTTTCTTTAACCAGATTGGTAATGTTACTGGCGTGCAGCAACACAATAAGGTATACCAGCAATAGGAAGAGCACAATGGCAATTGATATTGCAGAATACCAGTGAGAAGGTCTAAATAATTTATTTCTTATTGACATATCGGCCACAAAAATAATATTGTTCTTCTTATATTACTCCTAATTTTCATATGAGTTATGATTGCAAGAAAAATCAATGGGTTTAAATTCAACCTATTTATTATAATATTATTGTTTTCGGTGAGTGTTTCCGGACAAATCAAGCTGGACAATCCCTCCTTCGAAGACGAACCATCTGATGCAACCGTACCTCATGGGTGGTGGGCATGTGAGGATATGACTACACCAGATATTTTTCCAGGATTCTGGGGCGTACATGAAGAAGCAAGCGATGGAGACACTTATGTAGGCCTCATCACCCGACCTAACAATTCCTGGGAAAGCATCGGACAGAGGTTTTCTGAACCATTGAAAAAAGACAACTGCTATGCATTCAATATGGACCTTGCACATGCGGATACATATGCTGGGTATAACAACCCGCTCAGATTAAGGGTATGGATTTCGGATAAGAGATGCGAAAAAGGTCAACTGATCTATGAATCTCCCTTAATTGATCATACAGAATGGAAGACTTATCCCATCAAGTTTAAACCATCAGAAGAAGCTAAGTATATAATTCTGGAAGCATATCATCACATAAATCCTGTTTCTTATAAAGGTAATATCCTTATAGACAATGTCTCAATCTTGAACAGATGCGATAGGGTTTAATTATGCTTACGCAAATGTTTTAATCATACAAAAGAACAACTTTTAGCCATAATCCAGTGACAATTTATTCTATATGAGCCAGTACATCCTTTCAATAGATCAAGGCACGACCAGTTCCAGGGCCATCTTATTCAATCAAGAAGGAGAAATTGTAAATAGTGCACAAGAAGAATTTACGCAATATTTTCCTCAGCCAGGATGGGTAGAACATGATCCTATGGAGATCTTATCGTCTCAACTATCTGTCTTGAAAAGGGTTGTTGAGACTGCTGACATATCCGCAACTCAGATCTCAGCCATCGGAATCACCAATCAGAGAGAAACCACCATCATCTGGGATAAGAAAACAGGAAAGCCTATATACAACGCCATCGTATGGCAAGACAGGCGTACCTCTTCTTACTGTGATTCTCTCAAGGAAAATCATACTGAAAGTATCCATAGAAAAACAGGTTTATGGATTGATGCTTACTTCTCTGGCAGTAAAATAAAATGGATACTTGATCACGTAGAGGGTGCGCGATCCAGAGCGGAGAGAGGTGAACTTGCATTCGGAACTGTAGATAGCTGGCTTATCTGGAATTTCACCGGAGGCAAACACCTTACAGATGTCACGAACGCTTCAAGAACTATGATCTTCAATATTGTTGACAGAAAGTGGGATACAGCGCTTCTTGATTTAATGGATATACCGCCATTAATACTTCCAGAAGTCAAGGCATGCAATGCCGACTTCGGAATTATGAAAAAAGAAATATTGGGTGCTGGAATCCCGATTAATGGAGTCGCAGGAGATCAGCATGCGGCCTTATTCGGGCAGATGTGCATAGAGCCTGGCATGCTTAAAAACACATATGGTACGGGTTGTTTCATGGTACTTAATACAGGAGAAGAAATCATCTATTCTGATAATAAACTACTTACTACAATAGCTTACCAACTTGACGATACCATTAAATATGCGATTGAAGGAAGTGTCTTTATAGGAGGTGCCGTCATACAATGGCTACGAGATGGACTAGAACTGATATCTGACGCTAAGGAATCGGAAGCACTTGCCACCAGTATTGATTCAAGTGAAGGGGTGGTATTCGTTCCTGCACTAGCTGGACTGGGAGCTCCGCACTGGGACCAATATGCGAGAGGCACCATCATAGGTCTGACGAGAGGAACGACTAAGGCACATATAGTCCGGGCTGCTCTAGAAAGCATTGCGCTCCAAGTCAATGATTTAATTGATGCCATGCAAGCTGACTTAGGAAAGTCTCTATCGGAATTAAGAGTTGATGGAGGTGCTATATACAATGACTTCCTTATGCAGACGCAAGCTGACTTAACCGATCTCGAAGTCGTCCGCCCTACAATCAATGAAACCACCGCTTGCGGTGCAGCATATCTTGCTGGTATAGGATGTGGCCTTTGGAAAGATGTACATGAATTAAAAAATAAATGGAAGGTAGAAAAAACGTTTACCCCACAGGATAGTAAAGATTTAGAACAACTTTTAGGTTTATGGAAAGAAGCCGTAAATCGATCTAAAAACTGGGTAAAAACAGAATAAAAAGACATGGTTAGAAACGATCAAATTGAAAAATTAGCCACACAGAAAACCTGGGATATCATAGTCATAGGTGGAGGCGCTTCTGGCCTAGGGGTAGCGCTGGATGCGGTCTCAAGAGGACTTAAGGTTCTATGTATAGAAAAACTGGACTGGGGCAAGGGGACTTCTAGCAGAAGTACCAAGCTCGTACATGGAGGCGTGCGTTATCTGAAGCAAGGCAATGTAAGGCTCGTGAAAGAGGCCTTAAAAGAAAGAGATTATATTTTATCTAAAGCCCAGCACAATGCGCGAACGCAACCATTCGTGATTCCATTCTATTCCTGGTGGGAAGGAATCATGTATTACACAGGATTGATATTTTACAGCATCCTGTCAGGTAAGAAGAAGGTAGGATCTACTAAATGGTATAATAAGAAAAAGACCATAAAAGAACTTCCGACCATAAAACAATCCAAGCTTAAGGGTGGGATTCTCTATTTCGATGGCCAGTTTGACGATGCACGTCTGTGCATAGATCTTGTAAAAACAATCATCGAGCACGGAGGAACTTGCATCAATTATTGCGGTGCTTCTGGTTTCATAAAAGAAAATGGAAAACTCAAGGGAATTGAAATCCAAGACTCCGAAAGCAATAAAACATACAAGGTGTATAGTGATGCCATTGTCAATGCGACAGGTGTATTCACCGATAGTGTACTCAGTTTAGATAATCCTAAGGCGAAGAAGAAGGTAATTCCTTCCCGTGGGACTCACCTAGTTTTAGACAAGCGTTTTCTAAAAGGAGACCATGCCATTATGATTCCTAAGACATCAGACGGCAGGGTTCTTTTCATAATTCCATGGCTCAACAGTGTTGTGGTAGGAACTACAGATGTAGAAACCGATTCCTGTGCGACAGAGCCTAAGGTTGTAAAAGAAGAAATAAATTTCATCCTAGAAAATACGAGAAATTACCTTTCTATGAAACCTACTGTTTCAGATATAAAAGCAGTTTTCGCAGGGTTGAGACCACTAGCAGCTCCGGAAGATGATAATGCCAAGACCAAGGAAATATCACGTGGACATAAAATCTTCTTTTCCGAATCTGGCTTGTGCTCCATTATCGGTGGTAAGTGGACTTCTTTCCGTAAAATGGGTGAAGATGTAATTACTAAGTTGTCTAAGAAGATGAAACTAAAATACCCTTCTAGTCAATCTTCTGAATTACAGATACTTAAACCAGATCATGTTATGCTTCAGTCTAATCTAATGAATAAAATAAGTTATGCAGTAAAGGAAGAGATGGTTGTTAAAACAGAAGATTTAATTGCGCGCAGAAGTAGAGAATTATTTTTAAACCCAGATATATTAATCACCCAATTAGATCATGTTATAGAAAGCCTAGCCTCTGAATTAAAGAAGGG
>CAZFJO010000105.1:0-11696 GCA_964518915.1 uncultured Saprospiraceae bacterium | reverse complement strand
GCAGCTGGAGATGTGACCATTACAGTTACAGCAGATGCAGATGCGACTTGTGAAGCTACCTTCTCTGTTATTGCACCGCCGACCTGTTCAGATGCATGTTTAGTAACAGCTACCACAGTTAACGATCCAATATGTGACGACAACGGAACGGATTTAGATCCTACGGATGATACATACACGTTCACGGCTATCATAGATGGTATCCAAGCGGGTACTACATGGACAGCATCAGATGGAACGACCGGTACATTCGGAGTAGAGGCTACATTCGGACCATTCGATATCGCAGCTGGAGATGTGACCATTACAGTTACAGCAGATGCAGATGCGACTTGTGAAGCGATCTTCGAAGTAGAAGCACCAGCGACATGTTCAGATGCATGTCTAGTAACAGCGACTACAGTGAACGATCCTATATGTAATGACAACGGAACGGATCTTGATCCTACGGATGATATTTACACATTCACAGCTACCATAGATGGTATCCAAGCGGGTACTACATGGACAGCTTCGGATGGAACGACCGGTATTTTTGGTCAAGAAGCTAACTTTGGACCATTTGCGATTGCAGCTGGAGATGTGACCATTACGGTTACAGCAGATGCGGATCCTACTTGTCAAGCTACCTTCGATGTAGTTGCACCAGCAACATGCTCTGATGCTTGTTTAGTAACGGCAACTACGATTAATGAAGCAGTATGCGATGACAATGGAACGGATCTCGATCCTACGGATGATATATTCACATTCACAGCTATTATAGATGGCATCCAAGCGGGTACGACGTGGACGGCATCAGATGGAACGACGGGTACTTTTGGAACGGAAGCAAGCTTTGGACCATATGCCATAGCAGATGGAAATGTTACCATTACCGTAACGTCAGACGCTGATCCTACTTGTCAAGCTACGTTCGATGTAATCGCTCCAGAGACTTGCTCAGATGCATGTCTGGTAACTGCAACAATAGTTACTGAGCCTACATGTAATGATAACGGTACGGATCTCGATCCTACGGATGATATATTTACGTTTACTGCAACTGTAGATGGTATTCAGGCAGGTACAACGTGGACAGCATCAGATGGAACGACTGGAATATTTGGTCAAGAAGCCAATTTCGGACCGTTTGCGATTGCAGATGGAGACTTAACCATTACCATCACTGCAGATGCAGATGCAACGTGTCAAGCGGTAATTGATGTAGTAGCTCCTGAAACTTGTTCAGACGCGTGTCTAGTAACAGCGACTACAGTCAATGAGGCTATATGTGACAACAACGGAACGGACCTTGATCCTACAGACGATGTATTCACATTCACAGCTACGATAGATGGTATCCAGGCGGGTATGACCTGGACGGCATCAGATGGAACGACGGGTACATTCGGAGTAGAGACTACATTCGGACCTTTCAATATAGCAGACGGAAACGTTACGATTACTGTTACTGCAGATGATGATGCAACATGTGAAGCAATATTTGACGTGATCGCTCCAGAGACTTGTTCAGACGCTTGTAGTATAGAAGTAGAAAGCTTTACAATAGGTGATTGTAATAATAATGGAACAGGTAATACAGTAGAAGATGATTTCTTCGAAGTAAGCTTCACTGTGGCAGCTACTAACTTGCCTAGTGATGCTACATATACTGTAATGTACGGATCTGAAGAATTCGGTCCTTATGCTTATGGTACACCTGTAACAATCGGTGACTTACCAGCTAATGGTATGGTTCAGACATTTGAGATTTTCAACAACTCTACAGAATGTACAACCATACTAGAAGTGTCGCAGGCACCGTGTAGTGAGTGTACTGGCGAGGTTGATGTGGATGGAGTAACACTCATCTCATGTGATAACCCTACAGTTACATTGGTTGCTTCCGCAAATGAAAGTGCAGACTTCGTATGGGACGGACCTAACGGGACGACCTTCGAGGGAGCAAGCATCGATGTAAGCATACCTGGAACATACTATGTGACAGCGTTATTCCCAGAAATGTGTGATGACATTGATAGCATAATGGTTACAGCTAATGAAGATGTACCAGTTGTTGTTCTCGGAGAGAATCAAGAGATCACATGTATCATTGATGATGTGGTACTTGACGCGACTGGTTCAAGTGTAGGTCCTGATTTCATCTACGAATGGAGAAATCCTGATGGTGAAGTAATCGGAAACGAATTAACTGTTTCTGTTGCTGATATCGGAATTTATACATTCAAGGTGATAAATACAGCTAGTAATTGTGCTTCTGCAGAAACACCTATAGAAGTTATTGACAATACTTCAGGTCCTGCTGCTGTAATCTATGCAGATCCTAACAATGAGATTACTTGTCTTGCTAATGAGATTATGCTCTTTACAGATGACAACGGTAATACGACATTCTCATGGACGTTACCTAACGGTAGAGTCATAGACGGTCCTAGTAGTGTAATGGTAGATGAAGACGGAATGGTAACACTTGTGGTTATTGATATCATAACAGGATGTTCTGCTGAAGCAATTTTCGAAATTGCAGATAGAATAGAATACCCACTTGTTGAGGTAGAAGAGCCAGGAGATCTTACTTGTGAAGTTGAAACTGTTACCATTGATGCTACTGACACACAGCAAGGTGATGACATTGTTTACAACTGGTATGATGCAGACGGTAACTTGATCGAAGAACAAGGAGGTATGACCTTAGATGTAAATAGTGAAGGTACCTACATATTCGAAGCAATAGATACGATAAATGGTTGTGCTAACTATGATACTATCATGATTCAATCAACCATCAGATTCCCTGAAGTAGACGCTGGAGATGATGTCTTCTTAAATTGTGCTGATAATCAAGCTACGATAGCAGCAAGTTTCTCAGATGATGAGAATGGCAGCATCAGGTGGATATACAATGGTAGTAACTTACCTAATAGTAACCGACCTACCATTACAGTCAACGAAGCAGGTGTATACTACATAGAAGTAACTAATGGTACTACAGGATGTACAACCATAGATTCTGTGTTGGTTTCTCCTCCGATTGATGTCTTAGCAGGATTTACAGCAGAACCTATAGGTCCACTGTGTTTCGGAGAAGCATCTGGTATTATTAACATCAGCGAGATAGATGGAGGAACAGCACCGTTCTCAATTTTCTTAAACGGAAGAAGAATAGAAGATGGAGCTAGAACCATAGAAGATCTAAGAGCTGGTTTCTATACACTCGAAATTATCGATGCAGCAGGTTGTTCTGTAACTGAAAGATTTGAGCTAGAAGATGCAGAAAGAATCGAAGTAGATGTTGAGGCAGATATTGACTTTATCAAGTTAGGTGAGACAATCACTTTAGAAGGTTCTACCAACCTTGATGATAACGAAATTGCTTCTACGCTATGGACTCCAGAAGAATACGTGGATTGTCCTGACTGTATCGTTACAGATGCAAGACCGTTCGAAACGACTCAATTCACATTCACTGTAACAGACAACAATGGTTGTACTGCTGAAGCAAATATTACAGTAAGAGTGGATAGAAGAGTTGACGTCTATGTACCGAATATCTTCTCTCCTAATGATGATGGAGAAAACGATTTATTCACAGTTTACACGGATGAGATAGAAAACGTGAGACAAGTTAAGAAGCTTCTTATTTTCGATAGATGGGGTAACCTAGTCTTTATGAATGAGAATTTCCAACCTAACCTGCCTGAGCTAGGATGGGACGGGATTTTCAACGGATCGCCAGTTAATCCTGCTGTATTCGCATACTTAGTCGAAGTAGAGCTGATAGATGGATCATGTATAAAAGTGGCAGGAGATGTCACCGTTATCAGATAAAATAATTCAATCTGGTTATAAGAAACTCTTTTCAATTTACTATTGAAAAATTCTCAATTACGAATGAGACTGCCTTCGGGCAGTCTCTTCTCTTTTTAGAGAAAAACACTTTAGTAGTCTTAAAGGCTTATGGCTTGACAAGGGTAAAAGGGCTTGTTGGATTCAATAGGATTTACCATATATATAACAACCTATAATGAGCTTGATTTCCAAGGAGAATTTATAATTATCGGGAGCCATGGCTTTTAAGTTTTGAGACAGTCTTTGTCTGCCTTAGAAGTATTCTGGTGGCCTATTCTAATTTCAATCAAGGTATAGACTCCTCTGAATTTAATGGAAGGCCGAAATGGATTGCATGACATTCTATTCAATTGAAGTCATAATACACCAAGCTCTTATTTTAAAATTACAATCTATAAGGGTCCAGAAATCACTTTCAAGGATTGTGGGTTCATTACAAAGTGATAAGAATCTGTGGGTGCTATTGCCTCTCCATCTACGTGGAAATGAATGGGTTTCTTACTCTTAATAGTAATCTTGGATGCTTTCACAGTGTCGACTAATCTGCTTCTATCAACGGTCTTGTTGAGAAATCTATATGCGGACATAAAGTACCTATACACAGGTGCTTCTTTAATTAAAGTAATATCAAATATGCCATCCATGATGTCCGCTTTAGGAGCCACTGTAAACTGATAGCCGTATCTGGAAGCGTTAGCAACAATGGCTGAGATATACCGCCCTTTAATGACCTGGTCATCTGCATAGATTTCTAAATCCGCATGTTCAACATTGAGAGATTCTTTCATCGTAGCTTTAAAATAGGGGAGAAAGCCTCGTTGGTTGTTGTGCTTCGTGAGGTAGGCAATTTTAGCATCGAAACCGATTCCAGCTACATTTATAAAGAAGTGATCATTAACACTACAGGTATCTACTTTAGTGATGTCTTTCTTATTAATAACTTCAATGGCTCTTTTCGTATGGATGGGAATGTGTAAGTGTCTAGAAAACCCATTGCCCGATCCAGCTGGAATTATACCGAGATTGGTATCTGTTCCCACCAGTGCTTGCGCAATCTCATTGACCGTGCCATCGCCTCCTACGGCTACAACAGTATCTATGCCATCATGGACAGCTTCTGAAGCGAGAATTTTACCATGTCCAGCATATTCAGTATATCTTATAATAGGGGAGAAGTGCGTTGTTTCTAGGGTAGATTCTACAATGGACTTAAAGTCTGATTTATTAGTAGTTCCAGAAAAGGGGTTAACTATAAAAATGATCTTATCCATGGTGACTATCTATACACGAAATATCTATACATGAAAAAGTTGAAAAAAGCGCCGACCAGAATCGAAATAATTATTTTGGAATAAAGAGGAGAAATCTGAAAAAATTCCGTCAGGGCATATATTCCATAAGTATTAAGTAAAAGGCTTGTAACGGAAGTCATTATATACTTAACAGCCTGCATAGACATCCTGCCGTCTTTGCGCCGGAAAGCCCAGTTCCTTCCTAGAAAAAAACTAACGATCGCTCCGCAGCAAGCTCCTATAGCGGATGCTGCTACATAATATACGGCACATAAGTCTTTCAGAAAGATGAAAACAGCGAAGTCTATGGCAGTCGCAATGATAGATGTCATCTGGGATCTATAGAATGATGTGAAGAAGGGCACCTTAGCAGGCTTGGTATGATCCATTTTCTTCATATTCTATAGGGCTTGTAAAATAAAAAAATCGTCTTCCAGTTCGCAACCTTTCGGTGATGTAGAACCATGAAGACGATTTTATTTTAGTAGGCTATGGCCTAATTATTCTTCATAATAGTCTAATCCCAGATGGTCGATCAACTCTTCTCCAGAAAGATGTCTTAATGTATTCTCAAGCTTAGCAAGTTGCTTGAAGATATCGTGTTCTGGGTGAAGGCCTTTCTTAGCCTGAGGAGACTTAAGGTAGAAGCCTAACCATTCTTGTATTCCACTCATTCCTCCTCGCTTAGCAAGGTCTAAGAATAAGGCAAGATCAAGAACGATAGGAGCAGCTAAAATAGAATCTCTACATAAGAAGTCAATCTTTATCTGCATAGGGTAGTTTAACCATCCTCTGATATCTATGTTATCCCATCCTTCCTTAGCATCACCACGTGGTGGATAGTAGTTGATTCTTACCTTGTGGTATAAGTTAGCATATAATTCCGGATGTACAGAAGGTTCTAATATCTGCTCTAGCACACCTAGTTTAGAAACTTCCTTGGTTTTAAAGTTGTCTGGATCATCCAGAACTTCTCCATCTCTATTACCTAATATGTTCGTAGAGAACCATCCTTCTATACCTAAGGCTCTAGATTTAAGCCCTGGTGCAAGTATGGTCTTCATTAAAGTCTGACCTGTTTTAAAATCTTTTCCAGCAATAGGAGTCCCTGTTTCTTTAGACAGTTCTACAAGTGCAGGAATATCGCAAGAAAGGTTAGGAGCACCATTAGCATAAGGAACACCCATTTTAATCGCTGCATAAGCATAGATCATTGAAGGTGGAATATCTTTATGGTTAGATTCTAGTCCAGCCTCAAAAGCTTCAATCGTTTGATGCACTTTAGATTCTTTAATGTAAATCTCAGTAGATCCACACCATACCATAACTAGACGAGAACACTTATTGGTTTCCTTAAAGGTTTTAATGTCTCTCATCAATGCCTTAGCAAGTAGCATTTTAGTTTTACCTCTTTTTACATTTTTACCATCAAGCTTTTTGACATAGTTTTTGTCAAATACCGCTTTCATAGGCTTAATCTTAGATAGAGGTGTTTTTAGTTTTTCTAGCAAAGAAGGTTCTAGAACCTGTGCATTGACTGCAGCTTCATAGACATTATCCTTGTAGATGTCCCAGCCACCGAATACAACTTTATTCAAGTCCTGAATAGGTGCTACATCTTTAATAAGAGGCTTGTTGACCTTGGTTCTTTTTCCTATGCGCATGCGGCCCATTTGCGTAAGCGATCCGATAGGAGTAGATAATCCTTCATTTACAGCATATACTCCAGCGATAAAAGTGGTTGCAACCGCACCCATTCCTGGAAGGAGTATTCCTAGTTTTCCTGTGGGTTTTTTCACCCTTGCTTTTTTATTCGACATGTTCTAATCTTTTATCCAATGGAATAATTACTGTGCAAGCATCATTCCAGCTTATTATGTTACAATATGTTTCTTTCTTTATACCACTTTATGGTCTCTGCCATCCCAGTTTTAAGATCGTATTGAGGGATGTAATCTGTGTCTTTTTTAAGTTCATTTATTGAACATTTCCAACTCTTACACTTAAGCTCATTCACTTTATCTAGATTTAACGCTGGATAACGGCCCGACAAAGATGATATTTTTTCTGAAAATACAGCTATAATCTTGATGAGACTTAACGGTAATCGCAGTTTCAAGGTGGATTTTTTAAGTTCAGATTTAACAATAGCATTAAATTCTTCTGAAGTATATACGTTATCATCCGTTACGAAGTACTCAGAATGTATCTTTCCAGATACTAATACATCCATAATTACAGCGGCAAGATCCTTTACATAAACGAAGGTCAGTTCCTGTTTATCCTTACCGATATACATTTCTAATCGGCTATTCAGCATTTTATATACCGTCAGAAGATCTAGCTCTCCTGGCCCATAGACTGCTGTCGGACGTATAATTATATATGGGAATTCTCTATGTTTCTTAAGAAGTCGTTCTCCTAGCAATTTACTGCGGCCATACATCGTAACTGGCTGTGGAGTCGTGTCGTTATCGACAATGTTATTTTCTGTAAAATCTCCTGGCCCTATAGCAGCAAGACTTGAGATAGAGATGAACCTACTCGGTATAACCTGCGACTCGATTAGTGTTTCTACTAGTTGATTAAGACCATGGGCATTGACGTTATTCAACTTTTCTTCTGATTCGGATTTAGTCAATCCTGCATTCTGTATGATATAATCATACCTTTCTCTTTTTAAATCAGCTTTTAAAGAAGAAACATCGTTTAGATCCATAACCAGAAAACGAATCCTTGCGTCCTGGAGGTTGTCTCTATTGCTGGTTCTCCGTACACCAGCATGGACTTCATACCCTCTATCGAGCGCTTCTTGTACAAGAAATCCACCTACGAATCCACTTGCTCCAGTTATGAGGATCTTTTTACTCATGTCAGAAGTGTCGATACGGCTTACGCCAAATTTTTTGAATAAATGCGATAAGTACGGTATTTTTCACCATTTAAGTTTTCAGCACCTCGAGTCATTTCTACATTGTTTTCAAGCACCCATGATGCTTCTCCTCCCTTCAGTCCTTTCTCCTTAGCTACCTTGATGAAATTAGCGAAAAACACAGCTGCGATGCCTGATTTTCTATATTCTTCAAGTACACCTAATAGCAATATCCTGATTGATTTTACCTTCTTCTTTCGGGTAAGCAACTTGATAATGTTAAAAGGGAATAATCTACCTTTTTTAAAACCCTTCGTAATTTCATTGATGTTAGGTACGCCTGCTCCAAATCCTACAATTTCATTTTCTTTCTCCGCGATAAAGACATAGTCTGGGTCAATCAGCAATTTAAGCCCTTCTGCTATGTGGTCAAACTCTTCATCCGTAGGAGGTACGAATCCCCAGTTTTTTTCCCATGCTCCTCGATAAATCTTTTTAATACTCATGAGGTCCTCATTCAGCCTTTTCATATTTACCGACCTGAAGGTTATGTCGTTTCTTTCTAATCTCTGTTGTAAGAAGGAGGCCATCTTTAATGACTTTTCATTCACACCCTGGGTAGGAATGAAATAGGCGTATAGGTCCATTTCTTTTGAAAAGCCGTAGCGTTCAAGGAAGGACGCATAGTATGGAAAGTTGTATGTCATCTGGATCATCGGAGATCCATCGAAACCATCTACCAGTACTCCAGCTGTGTCGTTGGTCGTGAGGTTAGTAGGTCCGAGGATGCTGTCTACTCCTTTCTGCCTTACCCACTCTTGAGCTGTATCCAATAATGATTCTGCTACGGTGTAGTCTTCTATTGTATCAAAAAAACCAAAAAAACCTACGTTGCACTCGTGGTATTCATTATAGTTGTTGTTAAGAATTGCCGCAACTCTACCTACAATTTTTCCATCCCTAAAAGCCAGAAACAACTGTGCCTCGGAATGCTTGAAAAAAGGATTCTTTTTCAAGCTCAACAATTCTCTCTGGCCCATAGCTATTTCAGGCACATAATGAGGATCCTCACGATACAGAGAATGAGGAAAATCTATAAACTTATTGGTCATGGATTTTCCCTCGACTTTCTTAATAGTAAGGGTCATACTGACTGCTTTTCTACGTGCAGTATGTCTAGTTTTTTACCGATTTTAGTTATTTTTTCTATGGCTTCTCTGATCTGACTTTCTGAATGTGTCGCCATCAGTGAGAACCTGATAAGAGAAGAACTACTAGGAACAGCTGGTGAAACAACTGGGTTGACGAATACGCCTTCTTCTAGCAATAGCTTCGTAAGATTGAAAGTTTTAAAATCATCTCTCACATATAGAGGTATGATAGGCGTTTCACTATGTCCTATATCGAACCCTGCTTCCTTGAGCATATCCATTGCAAGATTGGTGTTAAACCAAAGTTTTTCTATCCTTTCTGGCTCTTGTTGTATAAGGTCTAAGGCCGCAATAACACTAGCTGCATTAGCAGGAGCTATACTGGCACTAAATATCAATGACCTAGCATTGTGCTTTAGGAAGTTTATGGTAGAATCGTCAGCAGCAATAAAACCACCTATTGAAGCAAGTGACTTAGAGAATGTACCCATAATCAAGTCTACTTTATCAGTCAGACCGAAATGGGAAGCTGTACCTGCACCTAGTTTTCCCACTACACCGAGCCCATGTGCATCGTCTACCATCACATTGGCATTATACTTTTCTGCCAGTGCCACAATTTCAGGAAGCTTAGCTAGATCTCCTTCCATGGAAAATACACCATCTATGGCAATAAGTTTAAGCTTGTCTGGATCACACTTCTGGAGAACCTTCTCCAGTGAATCCATATCATTGTGCTTGTATTTAAGCGTCTTGGCAAATGATAGTCTTGCTCCATCGATAATGCAAGCATGATCTAATTCGTCTAAAATTATATAATCATGGCGGCCGGGTATTGAAGAAATAACCCCTAGATTTACTTGAAAACCAGTGCTAAATACCAATGCGGATTCTTTTCCTACATATTGTGCTAGTTTTTCTTCTAGTTCTAGGTGAAGGTCTAGTGTTCCATTCAGGAATCTAGAGCCTGCACAGCCAGATCCATACTTGTCTATAGCTTGCTTAGATGCTTCTTTTAACTTAGGGTGTGTTGTTAGACCTAAATATGAGTTGGAACCAAACATTAATACATCCTTTCCATTGATTTTTACAACGGTATCTTGTTCCGACTCTATGGTTCTGAAATAAGGGTATAAACCCAGTCTTTGTACTTGTTGAGGGAGGGTGTATGCCTCCATTTTTCTTTTCAACATACCATCAGGATTTTTAATTGTTTCGCTTGGTATACTCCGAGTATAAATTTATATACCGGTGATAAATTGTGGTTCTATTCAAAAGTTCAAACGCAAAGATCGCAATAATTGCACAGAAACCACCTAAAATAAGATCAATAATATAGTGATGCAATGAATAAACCGCTGCAAACCATATTCCTACAATATCAAGAAAAAACAATATTGATGCAAGCCTATATCTTTTTTTCATGACGAAAAAGAAGGTAACTATAGGGTATGCAGCGTGTAGAGAAGGAATTGCTGCGAATACATTGGCATTCTGTTTATACATATTCTCAAAGATAGGGCTACCTACTAGAGAATCGAACCTTTTTAGATTAGCAGCCTCTCCTGGTATATTAAAAAGTTCTTGAGTTCCATAAACGATCTTATACCATGGAGGAGCAGCGGGATAGGCGTAATAGATAATAAAGCCTATTAAATTGCAGATTAAGAAGGTCAATGAAAAATTTAAAAGCATTTTCCGATCCTTGAAGTATAACCATATCCCATAAGCAAACGGAAGAGGAACCCAAGTCAAGTAAAAAATACCTGATAATAAGTCACTAAGCTTGTTAGGGTAAGTATTGAAATATTCATTAGGCGTAAGGATACCGCCGCTTCCGTCTTGTATTCCGAATAACGCTTTCTCCAGCTCGTACGGTTCTGCTATATGCACTGGATTAATTAGATAATTAGGATAGACCCGCATCGAATCATATATAATCCAGAAGAGTAAGAAAAATATAAATGAAAGTATAATGGATCTAGAAAGAGGCGATAGATAATAGCATACTAGAAAAAACAGAATAAAATATAGATGATCCATTCTGAATCCAACTGCTAGAAACAACCATGCAAGGTATACTGCGATACTTATCCATACTGGAAAGTCTCTTTTATAATTCATAAAAATCAGGGTGATGGTTTAACGTAAGGAAGTCTATTTAATAATTAGTTTTTCGTAAACTCTATCGTCAGAATCAATTCCTTTCCCGTATAACTCTATGAATTTCACATCTGGAAAAAGTCCTAGATCTTCCACGTATACATATATGTTGGTTATCTGAGAGAGTTGTCCGCCTATATGGGTGAAGCAACGATAATCTGAAGTTACGTCGCACCGGCCGAAATAAAAAGTGAGCTTGCGATAAGAAACCAATTGAAATTCGTAGCAATGGTTATTGATTTTCTTGAAGTCATATCCATACGCTAGTTTATTCTGGATGTAGTTGAGGTTTTTTACTTCTCCAGCATCATCATATCTAATCCAGAAAACATTGATAGGGAATTCTTCATTGATAAGTCCATCGGC
>CAZFJO010000104.1:0-11757 GCA_964518915.1 uncultured Saprospiraceae bacterium | reverse complement strand
ATGGAATTAAAAACGAACTTTTAAGAAAGATAGATATAATAAAGCCTATACCTATTCCGAATAAAATTCCTACCATTCCACCCAGTAAACAGATAACTACAGCTTCTGTAAGAAATTGGAACAATACATTAAATTGAGTAGCGCCGAGGGCTTTCCTCACCCCTATTTCCTTGGTTCGTTCTGTTACAGAGACCAACATGATGTTCATAAGCCCTATTGACGCGCCAAGTAAGGTCAGCATAGCAATTACCATAGTAGCAAGTCTCAATGTGGCTGTCATTTCTCTTAACCGTTCTAGAATACTATCACTTTTTCTTATCCTGAAGTCATTCTGATCCGTGGCCTTTAGGTTTCGCACAATACGCATTTTACCCATTGCAACAGAAATTGCATCTTCTACTTCAGTGGAATTGGTAACCGCGATAGTAAGGTTGTAATTATTTCGACTTGTACCATAGATTTTTTTAGCATTAAGAAGAGGAATGAAGATTCTACGATCATTTCCTCCTCCAGAAGAACTTCCTTTTTTATCTAGAGCTGCAATTACACGGTACTTGCCATTGCCTATTGAGATATATTTTCCTATGGCGGAAGCATGCTTTCCATCGAATAACTGATCCACTATATCGTTTCCTATAATAGCTTTATTGCCACCTGTCTCTACTTCTGTGCGAGAAAAATTTCTACCTTCTTTCAATTCGTATGCTGATACGAAAAGATACTTTTCATCGATACCTACCACACGGACTGTGGGATTGGTCTCTTCGTTACCTGCTTTTACGGTCGCACTGCCTGTGCAGAACATGTCAATTGCAACCCTTGTTCCTGGATGCTCGTAGGATTCATTGAACTCCATCGCTTGTCTAAATGAAATAGGCTCTGCCCTTTTTCTAGTCCGACCTCCTTGATTGCTAGAAAGTGTCTCTCTAGATGGAGAGATGTTGAATGAATTAGCTCCTAGTCTATTGAAGTTATCACTTAAGGAAAACAGCAAGGTGTCGATCGCAGTTAATATCCCTACAAGGCAGGTGATTCCTACTGCAACGATGAGTAGGGTTAATATCGACCTCAAGAGGTTGTCTTTAATCGACCCTAGGGCTACTCTTATGTTTTCTAAAATATTCAATGGTAGTGCGATTTAGAAGTACATAAAGATATAAAAGAGATGATAAGCAGCTTGATTTTTTAGACTAGCAGTCTATTCGCTCGATTAATATCCAGTATTAAGCTTTTAATTTCTGGTTTTATTGGCTTGAATCGGCTGAATAATTTCTAAGATCTCATCGAGATGTTGTGGAGCACAAGCTACTATATTCTTACCATTTAGATAGTCGTCTCCTCCAGAAAAGTCTACCACTTTACCACCCGCTTCCTGTACAATGAGAGATCCTGCAGCGACATCCCAGGGATTCAATGAAGTTTCGTAATAAACGCCCAGTCTGCCTCCAGCAACGAAACATAAGTCTAGTGCTGCAGAACCTAATCTGCGCATGCCTCTAGCTTTCGTAAGAATGGTCTTTATTACTTCAAGGAAGGTGTCTTTGTCGTAATTATCTGAATACGGGAATCCAGTGGCGACAAGGGCCTCGCTGAGGGGGCTTTCTGTATTAAGCGATACCTTGTTTCCATTGATATAGGCGCCATTTCCTACAATGGCATGGAAGATTTCATCTTGCATGATGTTGCTTACTGCCCCTAAAATCATTTTCTCCTTATGCTGCAAGCCTACTGAACATGAAAAATGTGGTATCCCATGAAGAAAATTAGTAGTACCGTCTAGCGGATCTATGATCCATGTATATTCTTGTTGTATGTTGTCAACCGTATCTTCTTCCGTAATGAAACCACAATCTGGTATCAACGCTCCGAGTTTTCTTACAAGTTGAGATTCAGCGTTTTTATCTACATAAGAAACGAGGCTATGCCTTTCTTTTTCTTCTATTCTTTCTAAAGCAACTTTTCCTAACTCTTCCTTTATACCCTGAGAGACTTCTGAGACGATTTCAATTAAGTCTGTCATCCACTGTTGATATAAAGCTAGGTTTTCCATCTATACGTCGTAATTGATTTTCGCAGAAGGGGTTGTTATTTTAGCTTGACAGGTGAGGATGTATCCATCGCTTATTTCGTCTTCTTCTAATGCGAAACAAGCATCCATTTCCACATTGCCTTCTGACATTTTAGCCATGCATGAACAACAGGCACCGCTTGTACAAGAGTAAGGAGGTTCCATCTTATGCCTAAGTAAGCCATCTAGAATATATTCTCCTGAATTAATCTCTACGGTATGTTCGGTTCCATTGAGCGTTACAATTAAAGTAGAACCATCACCACCAGAAGCTTCTGAAGGATTGGTACTAGGAATGGATCCTGATGATGTAAAGAATTCTTTAAATATAGAAACCGTCGGCACCTCCATTTCTGTTAAGCAATCGGTAATCATATCTATCATAGGGCCTGGGCCACACAAGTAGTATTGATTCCGCTGTGATCTACTCGGGTATTTCTCTAGAAAAGACGAAAATTTATTTCTGTCAATACGACCTGTCTCTCCACCCCATGAAAAACTCTTCTTGCCTAACAATCCTGCAAGGCCATTGCTTTTTTCAGACTTCGGACGGGATAGGGTATAGACTAGATGAAATTGATCGGTATACTTAACTGCAATGTCATCTAGTTTCGACTTGAAGATAATTTCTTTTTCTGACCTACTGCCATATAATAAGTAGGCTGTTGATTGAGGTTCTTCTTCGAGTACAGTTTTTATCATAGATATAATGGGAGTGATGCCACTTCCTGCAGCTATGAAATAATGATCTCTTGCGTTGTCTTCATCTTTTTCTACGATGAATTTTCCTTCTGGAAGGGATACAAGAATCGTATCTGATTCCTTGATTTCTTGATGCAGATAGGTAGACATCTTCCCTCCTTCTACTACTTTAACGGACACCCCTATTTCTGAATCAATCGGAGCTGTACATATAGAATATGCTCTTCTGATATCTTCTCCGTTGATGGTAGCGCGTAGGGTAAGGTACTGTCCCGCCTTGAATTGAAATTTATCAGTTAATTCTTCTGGTATATCGAAAAAGTAGGATCTACATTTTTCTGTTTCTTCTTCTATTCTGCTTATTGTTAAGCTATGAAAATCCATCTTATTGCTCTGATTTATTAATGAGGCTATCCGCCTGATGAATTAATTGTACATTTAACGCGCAATGTAGGAAATAGATCTATGATTGAGACGAAAACAGATATAAAAACGCTGAGTGTAATTGTTCCAGCCTATAATGAAGAAAATTCCATCCTTGAGATTTTAGAAAAAATCCATGCTGTAGAATTGATTCATTCTCTGGATAAGGAAATCGTAATTGTCAATGATGCCTCTTCTGATAATACAGAGGAGCTCATAAAAAAGCATATTGAAGCCTATCCGGAGAGAAGGATTAGTTACTATGCCCACGAGAAAAACCAAGGAAAAGGAGCAGCCTTGAGAACAGGAATAAAGGAAGCGGCAGGAGATGTTGTGATCATCCAGGATGCTGACTTAGAATATGATCCTCAAGAATTCAACCTCTTGTTGAGGCCTATTTTAGAAGATCGTGCAGATGTGGTATATGGATCGAGATTTATGGGAGGAAAGCCTCACAGGATTCTTTTCTTCTGGCATTCAATAGGGAATAAGTTTCTTACAGGATTGTCTAATATTTTCACCAATCTTAATCTAACAGATATGGAGACTTGTTATAAGATGTGGCGAGCTCCTATAATTAAGCAAGTTAAGATTAAGGAGAATAGATTCGGTTTCGAACCGGAAGTAACCGCTAAGGTTTCTCGCATCAATAAGGTCAGAATCTATGAAGTAGGTATTTCTTATTATGGCAGAACGTATGAAGAAGGCAAGAAGATCAACTGGAAAGATGGATTCCGCGCCATCTATTGTATTCTGAAGTACAATTTATGGTCTAGGTAATTGATTTACGATACTCTATAGATAAGCACCATTCCGAATATTAAAAGTATTAAACCAGCTGCTCTTATAACCCACTGTATAAAATCTCCTTTCAATTTTTTCTTCAGATACTTCGCACCGAATACTTTCATCGTGTCCGTGAGGATGATGGTCAGTAAGATGGTTATAAGAAATATACTTACTTGTTTCGCATTTCCTCTGCTGCCTATGACGTAAGTTGAAATCACGCCTATCCAGAAGATAAAGGTAAAGGGATTGACGGTATTGACCAGAAAGCCCTTCAGCCAAAAACCGACGTAGTTCTTAGCGTTAAAAGATTTCTTCTCATAACTGATTTCCACCTTCTTAAGCATGGCACTAGCTCCTAGCCCGATTAAAACTATTCCACCTGCAAGTCCCATCCAGAACTGGATTTCACCGTCGTGAATTATGGAGGAAATCTTATTGATAAATATATAGGTAATGGCAACGATAAGGATATCACTGATCCAGATACCAGTACCTACAGTCATGCCGGCACGGGCACCATACTCTACAGATGTCTGGGTAAGCGCAACGAAGATAGGTCCTAGCAATATGGCTAGACCCAATCCTAGTGTAATGCCCTCTATAATAAATGGAAAATAAGCTTGCATGAATTGTTCACTGTGGTAGTGGAGGAAAGATAGGTAAAATTATGTGATATAAGATGCGACTAATTTTCTGCCGCCAGCGTGGTTTCTAAATTCACATAAGTATATGCCTTGCCATGTACCTAGTACTAGTTTCTTATCCATAATAGGAATGGATAGATGATTGCCTATAAGTGCTGCCTTAACGTGAGCAGGCATGTCGTCTGGTCCCTCTATAGTATGGGTAAGGAAGGGTAGGTTTTCAGGCACAATTTTATTCATAATAGATTCGAAATCTACACGTACATCCGGATCTGCATCTTCATTGATCGTTATGGCTGCTGACGTATGCTGAATAAATAATTGTAGCATTCCAGAAGAGGGGAATTCTGGAAGCTGAGACATGACTTCTTGTGTAATGATATGGTACCCGCGCGAACGCGCTTTTAGCCTTATAGAAAAGTGCTGTACCACCTATTCTCCTTCTTCGGTGTCCGTAAGCATTACTACTTCATTCCACGCGCTTGCAAGATCTACATCGATGTAATTTTTAGTCCAGTTGTTTTTCTTTACAATTTTCCATAATGCCAACTGTCGAGGCGAAAGGATGTACGAAATGTCCCCTCCTTGTGATAATTCATGATTGGCCTTTAGCTGCTGGTAAGGCGTCATAGGGATGCTTTTGTATGGAGACTTATATAAGTAATACTTAGATTCTTTATCTCCTCTAAATTTGCCAGATTTCTTCGTTTTTACATTCTTAAATCTTCTTGAATCAGAGAAGACTACATCTGCGCAATTTTCACTTTTAGCTTTGCTTACAATCGACGTGCTGCTGATTTTATCTTTGTCATATACAAGTTTTACAACTTCACTTCCATTCATGAATCCAGCTTGTGATTTTATGACCCCTGGAATCTCAGCTAGGGCTTTTTCGCCAGACCAGAAGCAGTACATACCTAGAACGAGTTCATCTGTATTGACAGCTGTATATTCTGTTTCTAGATTCTGGATATAGGTCGGAACTACATTCCCTTCTGATTGCATCGCATCCATAATGGCATCGATAATTCCTTGTTTAGAATAGTTGCCAGATACCCTGTCTACTATGTCTGAGCCTTGGTTATCTACGATTCTTACTACAGGATTATTCCACGTAGGTTCGTTGTACTTTTCGAGAATCTTTCGGTCATGCCCTTTTAAGTTATTGTATATACACAGAGGAACGAACTCACTTTCTATAGCCTCTACGATAAGAGGATCACTGAGAATGTCGTTTCCATAATTGCGACAAGTAGAACATCCAGGCACTTCTTGAAACAATATAAAAATGGGTTTCTTTTCTTTTTTAGCCGTCTTAAGGGCTTGATCATAATTTCTTATCCAGTTAACATCACCTAATTCTTCTGGATTATTCTCAGGCACATTCCAGTTCTGCGCAGATAATGTTGTTGTCACAAATAATAAAACAATTGCAATTCCTAATCTATTCATAATTCTCTATCCTACTTCTTATTGTAAACTTATTACTCTCAATTAAAGCGTGATTTTCTGGATGGTTAGTATACCAGACACAAAAATAATTCCAACACACTGTCTACTTGCAGACGATTGTGTAAATGTAACCATGTCGAGGATGGTTTATGCACATATAATTTCGAATCTCTATAGTAACAATAGGGTCACCGTGCTACAACATAAAATGTCTGTTCGTGTCGCCTTATATATAATGAATCGACTACTTGTCCTTGCTTGAGAAGACCATTGTTGTTTATATCAGTGATATAAAATGTACAATCATTATCGTAGCCTATAATGCCTCCATAGTACTGCTCTAGATAGAAAGTAGACGTTCTATCTAGCGTTGTTCCTGTGCTTACACATATGGATTGGTCTCCATATTTTTGGATGATTTTTTCTGCATCTAACTTAGCAATAAGAGCGTCGTCTTCACTTGCCCTGATCGGAATAATTATCAGGTTGAATAAGATGCGTATGATCAGCAATGACACAATCAGTATCCATGGGAGGGGAGCAGCCCATTTGCGATAAGCATACAACATAAAAAGCAAGGCACTTCCACCTATTATAAGGGTCGTTTTCTGCCACATCCCTTCTATCTCCGGTGCGAAACAACCTCCATACACCGCTAATCCTGAAGCTCCTATAAGTAGAATTGATAGAGTCTTCCACACTTTTAACCTCCATGTAGGACGAAATAAATCGACCTGATAGAAGTGAAGGAATACGGTGAAAGCCAGAGGGACTAACATCAGAATGTACCTGGGATAAACCTCCGGACTTACCCAGTATACAAGAATGTTAGCAAGAAAGCAGATGGCAGAATAGTAAGCCAGTCCATTGATCCTTAATACATTAATAAACCCTTTTCGGAATAGAAATACAATAAGTATAGTCCAAGGTAAAAAATGATAGATGTTCTCTAACGGATAAATGATGATGTGTAGTAGAACTTCGGTAAAATCATGAGATATAATTGTCCTTCTTGTACTCTGGTCTAGTAAGGGAGTTACTGTATCTGCCAGTGGAATCTGAAGCCCCAGGATGTAATAATATCCTCCTAAAACAACAGCCATCATTGCCACACCCAGCAGATGAGCCGGATGAAAGAGTTGCTTCCACTTTTTAGTGAAAACAACGGTAGAGAATAGGGTAGCTAGCAGAAAAACAATGCTGGGATACCCTTTCATAAGAAAGCCTACGGCGGTCATTAGGTACATGCCTATGAAGAGGAGGGTATATTGTTTCTTTTTACTCTTGTTAAATGCATAAATCATCATGCCATAAGTGAGCAAGGAGTAGGATATGTCTATCAACCCTAGAAACCCATCCCAGAAGAGAATCCTTCCACAAGTCAAGTATATAAAAGCAGCAAGCAGTGAAAAAGATTTATCGAAATAGGGTCGGTGAGAGCGGTATATAAGTAGGGCGAACATTCCCAGAAACAATACCGTCGGAATACGTGTGCTCCATTCGTTGATGGTTCCTGTAATTGTATACACCAGAACCATTATCCAGTTATAGAGAGGAGGTTTATACAAGTAAGGCTCACCATTGTTCGTCGGCAGTATATAGTTGTCGCTATATATCATCTCCATTGCTACGGTCGCACGGATAGATTCATCCTCGATAAAAGGATGTGTGCCCAGATTGATAAGAAATGCTGGGATGAAAAGTATAATGGACACTACAATCCAGAATACATGGACGCTGGATATTTTATGCTCTCTCAATAGGGAAGTAGATGGTTTCGGAGCAATTCTCTTTTCGGAAGGTTTCTCTGGCTATTCTTAAGATATCTTCTCGTGTAACGTTATTGTAGAATTCCGCCTCTTTATTGATAATATCAATGTCTCCGATCATTTCGAAAAAAGCCAGACTCATCGCTTTATGTAGGATGTTGATCTCGGAAAACTTTAAGTTGCTTTCTGCTTTATTCTTGAGCATAACAAGCTCTCGTTCAGAGATGATCTCTTTCTTTAATTTTTCGATTTCTGCTTGTAAAGCTTGTCTAGCAACCTTGAAATCTACGTCAGCCATAAGCTTGCCTGTAATTACCAGTAGTCCAGGATCTATGGTTCCTGTTATGAAGGCATCTATATCGCTGAAAAGGCACTTGTCTTTTACTAGATTATGAAACAATCTACTAGATACGCCATTGCTCATGACATCAGTCAGCAGGTCATACGCATAGAAGTCTGGGCTCCGTCGATCTGGAATATGGAAAGATAGATTTATAGAAGTAGCTGGGACGGCTGCTTTTATCTCTTGATACCTGTAGTCATTTTGTCTTGATTCTACAGGCAGTTTTCTGATGATTTTCTTACCAGAAGGAACATCTCCGAACCACCGCTCAGCCATCTGGAATGCTTGATCGGCAGGGACATTTCCTGCTATTACAAGGATGGCATTTTCTGGATGGTAGTATTGTTGATAAAAATTCTTGACATCTGTCAACGTAGCTTCTCGGATATGGTCTACCTCTAGTCCTATTGTCGGCCATCTATACGGATGGTCTTTATAGGCAAGTCCACTGATCCTGTGCCATAGATCACCATAAGGTTGATTGATGCATGTTTCATTGAATTCTTCTATAACGACATCCTTCTGGATTTTCAATGATTTCTCGGTAATATTAAGAGACATCATCCGATCCGATTCCAGCCACAATGCCGTTTCTATATTCTGCACGGGCATGACTTCATAGAAATTAGTCATATCACAATTGGTAAAAGCATTATTTTCTCCACCTGCTTTCTGAACAGGAATGTCATAATCTTCTACGTTTTCAGATCCGCTGAACATCAGATGTTCGAATAAGTGAGCGAAGCCTGTCCGATGAGGATCTTCGTCTCTAGACCCTACGTCATAGAGCACATTAACAGCGGCCATCTGTGTAGAATCATCATAATGACTGATGACTCTTAAGCCATTGGAGAGTACTTTTCTTTTATAATCTACCATACTGGAATTACTTCTTTCTGCGCAAAAGTAGAATGATTATGTCTATAATTGATTCTGGGAGTGTAAATTTGTCGTTACAAGAAGACTTTCATGACGGAAGAAGCAGGTAAGAAAAGAATCAATAAGGCTAAATTATTCAAGTATACGATATATGCGCTCTGGGCTATGACGATTCTGGGCCTCTTGTGTACCATACTGTTTTTCGTATCCCTGGCTAAGACAGATTTGCCGAGTTTTGAAGACTTAGAGAATCCTGAGTATGATTTCGCATCTATTGTATATGATGATAATAAGGTGCCTTTCGGCAAATATTACATCGAGAACAGAGAGCCTATCTCCTACGATGAGTTGTCTCCAGATATCCTTAATGCACTTATAAGTACTGAAGATGAAAGGTATTTTTCTCACAGTGGGATAGATGTACAAGCCCTTATGCGGGTTGCTTTTAAGACGGTATTATTGAGAAAAGAAAGTTCGGGAGGAGGAAGTACCATTACCCAACAGCTTGCTAAGCTCCTTTTCGATAGACCATCTACTCGTGGTATGGGTAAGATAAAGCGTTCCATAGAACTGGCTAAAACGAAATTCAAGGAATGGATAACCGCAGTTAAACTAGAGAAGAGTTATACGAAAGAAGAGATCATAGCCATGTATCTCAACAAGTTTGAGTTTATAAATGGTGCCCATGGAATACAGGCTGCATCACAGACTTATTTCAATGCGAATCAAGATGAGCTGGATGTAGAGGAAGCCGCTGTACTGGTCGGCATGCTTAAGAATCCTTCGTTTTACAGCCCAGTAAGATTTCCTGAACGGTGTAAAGATAGAAGGGATGTTGTTCTTAGTCAGATGCGCAAGTATGACCACATAACCACAGAGGCATACGATACCTTGATTCTTGAGGCCATCGATATGACTGAGTTTAATCGTAAGACACAGAGTGAAGGGCCGGCACCATATTTTAGATCTGAACTTACTAAGTGGCTTAGAAATGTATTCGTAGAGAATGACATTAAGAAATCTGACGGCACACCCTATAACATATACACCGACGGATTAAAAATCTATACAACGATAAACCTTCGATACCAGGAAATTGCGGAAAAAGCTGTAAAAGAGCATATGGCAGCACGCCAGGAAAGTTATTTCAGAGTCTGGAAACGACTGGATCCATGGACCCATGATGCCGACGACATCCAGAAGAAAATAAGAAAAGATGTACTCGATCGAAAAATTAAGGCTTCAGATCGATACCTCAGCTTGAGATCCCGTAAGATGGATGCGATTGTCAATAAGGTTAGAGATAAGTTCGGAACAGAATTGCCGTTATCAGACGTCGTGATTAAAGCGTTAATAGAAATCGACAGTAAGAAATCCAGTTACAGCGAGATGGAAGACTTGCGAGATTTGAAAAAGGAGCATAGAAGTGCTTATCAGAAACTGTTGAAAGAAGATGGCTTGTGGAATGAGTTGAAGAAAAACTGGAATGGGCTTGTATCGGATTATGAGGAGGAGTTTAATAAGGCTATCCCTATGATGATATTTGACTACAACGAGCAGGGTGAGAAGCTGGATACAATGAGTCCGATTGATTCTGTAAGGTATCACAATAAGCACTTGCAAGCAGGTATGCTGGCTGTGGACCCACATACAGGGTATATTAAAGCGTGGGTTGGTGGCATCGATCATAAGTATTTCAAGTATGATCATGTCAATTCTAGACGCCAGGTAGGATCTACGATTAAACCATTCGTATATGCTACGGCGATATCTGTAGGAGGGATTAATCCTTGCCAAGAATTCGACGATATACAGTATACCATCATTCCTGGAGATTCTAACTTCGATGTAGATAAAGAGTGGTCTCCAGCCAATGCCAATGGGGAATTTACAGGAAACAGATACAATCTGTTTCATGGACTATTATATTCTAAGAATTCCATCACCGTGCGGATTGTCAAGGAGATGGGTAATGTAGAAGTAATCAGAACGATGCTCAGTAATTGTGGCATCGATGTAGACTATGAATTACCTGGAGAGCACGTAGTGGTTCCTAATGTTCCGAGCATATGTCTAGGTGCAGTGGATCTATCTCTTATGGAAATGACAGGAGCCTATACTACCTTCGCTAACAATGGAATGTATACGGAACCAGTATTTATCAAGACAATAACAGATAAGAATGGCAAGGTAATTTATAATGGAATTCCTAAGCAGAACCTGGCTATCAATCCTGTGTACAACAGTGTTATGGTGGAGATGCTACAGAACAACGTATCTGGAAGATATGGAATGGGAACGAAGACACCAGTAGGAGGGAAAACAGGAACGACTAATGATTATGCCGATGGCTGGTTTATGGGTGTATCTCCTAATCTTGTTGTCGGTACATGGGTCGGAGGCGATGATCAATGGATAAGATTTCTTACCCTTGCCGATGGTCAGGGATTCGTGATGGCAAGACCCATCTTCCAGAAATTTATGCAAGGAATCGAATCAGACTCATTATCTAATTATAATCCAGATGTTTCATTTAGAAAGATATCTTCTGGAGCTGCTGGATTTACGGATTGTGAAAGATACAAGCAAGAAGAGCCCGAAGAGGAAAGCGAAAACCTCGATAAATATAAGCTTAAGAAAGACGAAATAGAAAAAGAATTTGAGGAAGAGTTCGAAGAAGAATCCCGA
>CAZFJO010000103.1:7512-11767 GCA_964518915.1 uncultured Saprospiraceae bacterium | reverse complement strand
ATTATACTTGGGGGATCTAGAATTATCAAGCGAAACAGGAGAATAACTAATAACATATGTGATATTTCATTGAAAGGTTCTTCAAGATTTGACAATTCAGAATCTGATTTTTATAATATTGAGAAAGAAGATCCTTATTATATTAACAATCGTCTTCGAAGATTTACTAATGTGGGCTTATATGAAATAAAAACTTTAGAACCTATACGTCCATTTATGAAGAATGATATGATTGAATTTATTTATTCCATTGATGATAATTATAGATGCCATTCTAGATTATTTAATAGTATGTTGTTAAAATATTATCCTGAATACTTCCGAACTATTCCTAGACAAGGATTGTATTTCCCTATAGAAAAAAAGGTAAGATGGTACGATCAACCAGAAAGATTAATAAAGGCCTTTCAGTATAAAACTAAGCTTAAGCATTTTCATTTCGCAGATTACAAACAATGGACTTTAAGGATGAAAAACGTATTCCATAAAGTACTGCAAGGGGATACTATTTTAGGAGACCTACTTCGCAAAGATTTTTCTAAAAACACCATAACGGGAGACAACTACATCTACATGATGAACATAGTTACTGCTGAGATATGGTTGCAACAAATTCTAAATTCTAAATTACGGACGACAAAAGAATTTTTATCAACCTATAGACTAGATGCCTAATATTCTTCACATATTTAATCAATTTCTACCTACCACAGAAAATTGGATTTTAAACACCATTAGGAACGCAAGAGGTATAAGACATTTTATTTCTGCGTATCATTTTCTTGAAAACAGATGTATCGAAAAGGACTTTGAATATGCAATTGATGCCGAAGATAAAACTAGAGAGTTGTATGTTTCAAGTTCAACTAAGGGAGTTAAACGCATAGTAGAACGATTATGGATTAAAAGCTATCACCTATATAAGGGAACAACTCAGTGTAGACTTGTTAGGTATTGTAAGTCTCATAACATAGATATCATCCACGCTCATTTCGCCAACATAGGTTGGGAGTTTTTATCGGTGGCTAGAAAAACAGGTCTTCCATATTTTGTTTCATTCTATGGGTGGGACTATGAAAAATTGTCTTTTATTAATCCTAAATATGATAAAAGAATACAAGTGTTATTTAAAGAAGCAACTGGAATAATATGTGAAGGCAACCATGGAAAGGAAATATTAAAAAAGAAAGGATGTAAGTCAGATAAAATATTTATTCAGAAACTAGGAATAGATGTAGAGAATATAGTTTTTAGAAAAGGGAGTAATGAGAAAAAGAAGATTAGATTGGTTCAAGTAGCTTCTATTACACCTAAGAAAGGACATATATATGCGATCAGAGCATTGGCTCAAGTGGTTGAGAGAAATAAAAATGTAGCCTTAACCTTTATCGGCAATGAATCAGAATCAGGCTTAAAAGCTAAACTGGAGGAAGAAGTGAGAATTCTTAAACTACAGAATCATGTGAGTTTCGTGAATCAAATAGAATATGAGAACCTTCATAAAACACTTTCAGAATATGATGTTTTTATTCATCCCTCTTGCTATGCGGAAGATAAGGATTGTGAAGGAGGTGCTCCTATTGTCCTATTAGACGCACAAGCTGTGGGCTTGCCTATTATAAGTACATTCCATTGTGACATCCCTGAAGAGGTGGTGGATGGCCATACAGGTATATTGTGTCCTGAGAAAGATGAAAATTCACTTGCAGAAGCTATTCTTCATTTTAAACAGATGGATAATAAACGATTCTCCGAATTTTCACTTAACGCTAGAAAACATGTTGAAGATAATTATGACATAAGGAAAACTGCACCAAGGCTAACGGATATCTATAAACAGGCACTTCTATGAATAAAGTGAAACATGTTTCTAAATCAATTTTATTAAAGCTAATTTCAATTATTAAAAACTACAATAAGGAAGAATGCTTTTCCATATTTTGTGATCCTAGAGGTGGTAGTACTTGGTTGGCGGAGATGTTGTCTGAAATTCCTAACACCGTTATTATTGATGAACCTTTTCATCTTAATAATAATTTGATTTTGAAGGATCAAAATTTTGGATGGAGGCAATTTATTCCTGAGGATGAAGAATGGAGTGAGATTGAAAACTATATTCAGAGGCTCTCAAGAGGAAGAGGGTTTACTCCTGAAATGGTGTTTAGAAATTCTTATACTGAATTATTAGAGGGAAATAAAATTATAAATAAAATTGTTAGAGGAAAGGGATTCCTCCCTTGGTATGTGTCTAATATTGAACATAGATACAAACCTGTGTTTATGATTAGGCATCCTTTTGCAATGATTTCTTCAATGATGATATATGGCGCATGGGACTATAATTATGAGCCATTTATAGTTCCTAAAACCAAGTACAATTTTATTTATAAGTCTCATAGGAAGTTTTTAGAATCACTTAGAAGCAAAGAGGAACAGTTGGTTGCATTATGGTGTATGCAGAACCAACATGTCTTACAACATCCAAGAAACAATCTAGATTGGATATCTATTAGTTATGAAGATTTATTATTGAGACCATCAGAAATTCTTGGAGAAATATTTTTTGAATGGAATATAGAAATTCCTGGATCCTTGGAACAAAAGATAAAACAACCTAGTACAACATCAACTAAATTTAGAATAGATAAAGAAGATCAACTTATCGGATGGAAGACTGCTTTATCCCCTGAAACGACTAGTCGTCTACTTCATGTCTTAGATTACTTTGAAGTGGATATATATGGAAATGACCCTTTACCTCAATATGATCTTAGAAAAATCAATGCTTGATAAGAATAAGTAAACTTAGCTTTATGTAAGACGTTAGGAGCGATATACTCCATCGTGCGGCTAATGATTTTCTAAATAGGACTCTGGCTAGTTTGTTCTTGTTTTGGGAGATGGCAGAGAAAGCATGATCTAGGTACTTTTCTGAAACCAATTCATTAACCTTCTCTGCAGATACAATTTTATTTAACCGCTCTCTTTCTGATTGAAAAAGATCTTGTATTGCTTGAATATTGTTCTCCGTTCGATAAAGACTATTATTAATAAATAGATTGTTAGATCCCATCTGATGGTGTCTATAATAGATACAGGTATAATGATTTATTTGTTCTAATTCGAAATCTAGTAAGCAACGTATTAGAAGGTGTGTATCTTGAAAATGTAACCACCTTATGTCGAATTTGTGTTTTTTCAGAACTTCTTTGTGAAAACATAAAGTATGGATGCCGACCATATTGTCTAGAAAAAAATTGATTGATTGTCGACTTGAATTTCCATAATAAAAAGGATGATTTATTTTTTTATTATTATGGAAATGTGAGATAAACCCAGTCCTAAATATTTTTTTAGGATAAAGCTGTTGTATTATTGATTTGCTTAACACATCTAGATGATTGTTTAAATACGCATCATCATCATCCAAGAAACACACATATTGCCCGGAGGCCTTTTCTATTCCTTTATTTCTAGCGGTACTTCTTTCTGCATGTTCTTGAAAGTAATAATTAATTCTTTGATCTGAGAATGATTCTACAGTATCCCTAGTATCATCCGTAGATCCATCATCAATTATGATAAGCTCCCAGTTTTCATAAGTCTGAGACATTACACTTGTGATGGCCCTTTTTAGTAGAACACTCCGATTATGTGTAGGAATAATTATAGAGAAGTAAGGTTGCATTTATTCTATCTCGGAGTTATGTGGTTAAACTGACGACAAATTAAATTATGTTTGTATCTGTGATCGATCATAGGCCAAATATAGGACTTATAGAATTAGCCAAGCACAATGAAGTGCTCAGAGCATATATAATTTCTCTGTTGACACAGGACGTACAACTGACTGTTTTTACATCAAGATGGGTATATCACCAATGTTACGATTTACACGACGAAGAAAACATAGTGTGGATAATTAAAGAAGTGGAAGGCACACAAGGCTTTTTGAGTAATCAGAATAATGCTTTAGAATCTTGTGATGCAATCCTTATAACAACGGTAGATACTGATGATGGACAGAATGTTATGAAAACATGGAAAAGCCCTTCTGCCATAGTTATCCATGATGTACATACCACATTCGATTACAAGAAACATTTGATATTAGACTCTGTCAACCAATGTTTAAGAAGTGTAAAATGGATGTTTACAGGTAAGTTTAAAAAACAAAGCATAGCCGTCAAGTCTCACAACGGCTATGTGTTTCCATCAGATGTCGTTAATGATTATGCCCAGAAGTTTCTAAACA
>CAZFJO010000103.1:3492-7412 GCA_964518915.1 uncultured Saprospiraceae bacterium | reverse complement strand
TTCTCTTCCTTCAGTAAAGAAAAGACAGGAAGAAAGCTACTTAAGTTTTTATTGCAGATTGAGCCATAAAATCCAGGACACGTGTTAAACCCTCTTCCAAACTTATCCTTGACTCCCAACCTGTAACCACTCTGCATAATTCCGGTGATCCATATCTTTTATGTACACCGACTGGCTTATGGGTTAGTGGCTTAATGTCAGAGTTTATGCCGACGATCTTCATTCCAGTAGTAATGAGTTGATTGAAAGAAGTAGCTTTTCCGCTTGCTATATTTAATGCACCTCCATCTCGGACGTTGTCCAGGATATGAGTCATGGCATCTATGACATCGTCTATATATACGAAGTCCCTAGATTGATTTCCGTCACCCCATACTTCGATGGGGCTTTCGTTGTTTTTAATTCTTGCAAGTATAGATGGAACTGGGTAGTCTAAAGATTGACCTGGGCCGTACCCAGAGAAAGGTCTTATACAAGCGATGTGTATTCCTGTTTTTTTATGACACAGTCGGGCAAGCATTTCTCCTGTTACCTTGGCCCATCCGTAGGTAAGATCGGGACTGCTGATCTGGTTGAAATTGATATCTGATTCCTCAAGTTGCTTATGGTTTTCTTTGGACTGCAATTCAATAGGGTAGGCTGCAGAAGAACTCGGATAAAGAATCCTATCTGGTCGGTGACTTGATGCCCAGTGAAAAAATTCAGCATCGATACTTAAATCTACAGCAACGTACAAGGGGTTTTCTTCAATCATAGACCTTCCACCTACTACAGCTGCAAAATGGTACACATCATTATATCGACCATCCCAAGAAGTAAAAAACTTGCTTATTTCTTTATTATAATATTCTTCCTTTCGAAAGTATCGACGGATATCTTCATGGATAAAAATCATTCTTTCAGAAATTACGTGAAGATGATTACTATTCTTTTCAAGTGACCATGAATCTGGTATATTACCGATACTGAGATCGTCAACCACAACAATACAGTCATCTGTTTTTTCTAGCAACCGATTAATCAAGTGCTTACCTACGAACCCACAACCTCCCGTTACTAGATGTACCTTCTTCATTAACAATGTTTATTGAATTTTTAAAAACACCATAAAGCTATAAACCCTCCACACATATGGAAAGTGTTCTTTCTTGTTTTTATTAAGGACCTCCCTTATCCAAGGAATGATTTCTGGTTTTAACCACGATGGAAATTCCTTAACGCCTTCTGTAATCTTATTGATAAAATGTTGTCGATGATCGTACATCCATTTTTCTTGAGGAGCGACATAACCCATTTTATCTTTCCTCTTAAGAATAACAGCAGGGACTAGACTTTCCATTGATTTTCTAAAAATACTTTTTCTTATGCCGCGTTTAATTTTTGACTCTGGAGTCATTTTGTGACATACTTCAGAAAAGATAGCATCTAGAAAAGGAAGCCTCCCTTCCACTCCATGTGCCATGCTGTTTCTGTCTTCGAATTGAAGTAAAGCAGGAAGCAGTTTTTCTTGTATCATGCAGAGATAGTAAGACTCTAAAGTTGAGGCCGGTTTTTTTTTGCGGTGATCAATGGATGAGAATTGTGCGTAATCGTGTTGATTTTTCTTAACCAACCTTTTTAGCACATTAGAAGGATATCTTTTAGCAATATTGGTCGACTCAGATATATATTTAATGGTATTTGTTTTTCGCAACCAGTCTAGAAAATAAGGATAGTAAGTGCCGTATCCTAGCAACAACTCATCTGCACCTTGTCCCGAGAGCAACACTTTCAATTTTGCTTCTTTTACGCGCTTATATTTTAGATAGTGTGAAATTAGACTCATTGATAAAGCCGGAGAATCATTTGCCTTGAGCACATCTAAGTGGTGAGATAAATGATCTTTAAACGATGGACTTATTTTGTGGTTGTCTACACCACTATTATCAATAACAGCATCGATGAATTTTTCTTCTGATATTTCTTTCTCTTCTGGGACGTATGAGAAAGTGTGCAGGTTGTCGTTTTCAAGAGCTGCGACAGCAACGAATGATGAACTGTCGATGCCCCCACTCAGAGAAGCAGCTACTGGAACGTCTGATAGCATGTGTCGCTGGACCGATTCGATGAATGTTGCTTTCAAGGTTTCTGCTGACACATCTGTTTCATGTTGTTCTATAGTATAGTATGTCTGCTCAATTGTTTTTCCATCATTCTGGATGATCCTGTAACTAGAAGCAGGAAACGAGAAAACATCTGTATATAGACTTTCTTTCCTATGATGTAGCAGTCCTTCTATGATGAAGTCGTGAACTACATCTTTATTCAATTCTTGTTTATACCCAGGTATGCTTGAAAAGGCCTTGATTTCTGAAGAGAAGTACGAAGTCCCATTGCGGTTCAATTCATATAGAGGCTTCATGCCGTACCGATCTCGACTTATGTAGATAGACTGATCCGACTGGTTCAGTATTATAAATGCCCACATTCCGTTTAATCTGTATTCGAAACCTGGTCCCCATTCTTCGAAGGCAGACAGAATTACTTCTGTGTCAGATTGACTGGTAAAGCGGTGACCCAGGTCAGATAGTTCGCGCTTAAGAGCCTGATAATTATAAATCTCGCCGTTATAGGTAATTACATTATTGTGCTTATGCATAGGCTGGATACCGCCATCTGATAAGTCTATGATGGCTAGGCGTGTATGTCCTAGACCTACATTGTTATGAACATAATGCCCCATGCCATCAGGCCCTCGATGTTTCAACATCGTAGTACCGTCGCTCAGCTCTTCTTCTGATACAACGTCATTGTCCTTCTTAATTATGGCATATATTCCACACATATTCCTATTTTGCAGCTATGGCTGTTTCTACCACGAAAGAACAATTTAGGCTTTTTTTAGAAAAGGGGTCCATTCCGATTTTCTTTCAAGATTGGTGGCTGGATGCGGTATGCTTATCTGAGTCGTGGGATGTAGCCTTGTCGGTTAATAAGGATGGGGATATAATGGGGGTTTTCCCATATTTAATTAAGAAAAAAGGCCTATTTGACGTAAGTATAATGCCTCCGCTGACCCCATTTCTCGGACCATACGTAGTGCCTTTTAAGGGCGTCAAGAGGGTAGAAGCGTATTCTTATTATAGAAAAGTAGTCAATGGTCTTATTCCAGCGGTTAAGGAAGTGGATTATTTCGCGCAGAAGTTTTCTCCTGAGATAAAAGACTGGTACCCGTTCTATCGAAATGGCTACCAGCAGACGACTTCTTATACTTACATACTCGACAATATACGTAATCTCGAAGCGGCCTGGGATGGAATGAAGAATACCGTGCGGACGGTAATCAGAAAAACAGAGGGAAACTTAACCGTAGTTCCGCTGCTAGAACCCAGTGTACTGTATAAGTTAGTAGAAGAAACTTTTAGTAGGCAGAAATTGCCTGTTCCTTATGAGGAGAAAGTCTTGCATAACATCTGGGATGAATGCCGTGCACGAGATTGTGGTTTTATGATGCAAGCTCAGGATAGTCAGGGTAAGACCCATGCTGCCATAATGATAGTAAGAGATGAGTCAGTCGCTTATAATCTTGTAATCGGTGTAAGCGAGGAGGACAAAAATTCTGGTGCTGTCCAGCGTTTAATCTGGGAGGCAATTAAGAAGAGTTCAGAATCTGTCGATGTGTTCAATTTCGAGGGAAGCATGCTTCCGCACATAGAGCCTGTGTTTCGACATTTCGGTGGAGAGTTGACACCATATTTCCGCATAAGTAGAGATAAAAATGCCTTCGTCAAGGGAGTAAGGAATGTCTTAAGAAAATGAAAAGTGTAGATGTACATATTCCAGAAAATCTTCCGCCTCGATTGTACGATAGAATAGCGTATGTTATAGATTTTCTTAATGCTCATCCTTTTATTAAGGAGGATATAATTCTGCGACATAGA
>CAZFJO010000103.1:0-3392 GCA_964518915.1 uncultured Saprospiraceae bacterium | reverse complement strand
CAGAAAGACTTCATCGGAGATAAGGAAGCATTCGAAGAAAAACTATTTCTTGTCAGACAGAAAATTTATCGTCGTCCTGTTGTAGATGATATTGCAAGAACACTACTTAAGATCTTAACAGGAAAAGAAGTAAAGCATACAACAGATATCGTTCTGTCCCACGACATAGATGAGATCAATAAATTTCACTCTCCGTTTACCCTTGTAAAAAAAATAGGTGGTCAGATTAAAAACAGGCAAAGCCTAAAAGGGTTTAAGCCACTGTTTCGGTCATATAAGGAATACCTCACACAAGGTAGAGACCCTTATGACACATTTGACTGGATGTTAAAAAAAGGAACCTCAGAGAAATACATTTATTTTTTATCGGGAGGAAACCACTATTGGGATCGGCCGTATAATATGAAGTCCGATTATTTTAGAAAGGTTATTCAACTTGTAGAAGAAAGAAATTATCAAGTAGGCATACATCCATCTTACGAGTCATGGGACAAGGTCGACTTGATTAAAGAAGAAAAAGTTTACTTAGAGGAAGTCATCGGTGCGGAAATAAAATTAAGTCGACAGCACTTTCTGAATTTTGATATATCTGTTACTGCTGACTTATTGATTGAGGCGGGCATCAATAGAGATTCAAGTTTAGGTTATACTCGACATGTAGGTTTTAGATGTGGCACTGGGTTTCCTTACAAGCTCTACGATTTTAATAAAGAAGAGAAATCTCGGTTGGTTGAAGACCCTTTGGTCTTGATGGATTCTTCTGCCTTCCACGAAGTAAATTATGCAGACGATAAACTGCTTCCACTGCTCACTACATTCTTAGAAGCGAATAGAGAAGGTACTAGAGTGATGTGTAATTTCCACAATACTTTTTTTGATGAGATGGAGATGAGGAAGGTAGGATTTCTTAAGTTCTATAATTCTATTGTATGAGAATGCTTATGATATATAAGGTGTATTCTGATGACCCTAATGCAGTAGGTGTAGTTCATAAAATGGAAGATCAGAGAGATGCATGGATAGAGCTAGGTTATGAAGTAGACCTTTATTTTCTTACTGCAGATGGGATAGTGTGTAATGGTGAAGTGGTAAATTCGTATAACTTAAATAACAGCTGGCGCAAGCGTATTTTTTCCAATGTAGAATTCTACCACAAGTTGATTCCGTTGATAAAAGATAGAGGGTATAATCTAGTTTATCTTAGGTATGGATTGTCAAGTAAGTCTTTGCTTAGATTATTGAAGCATATAAAATCCATAAATACAGAGTCTAGAATCCTGATTGAATTTCCAACGTATCCATATGATCAAGAGTACAAGAGTTTTCTAGGAAAGATGTTATTGTTTTTAGATAGAACATATAGAACCAGACTTAAGTCATATGCAGAATGGGGTATAGATTTCGGCAAGAGTAAAACCATATATGGAATAACTTGTATCAATATCACCAATGGTATAAATGCTGCTAGATATAAGAAGTGGGAACCTCAATATAAAAACGAGGGATTAAGATTCATTGCAGTCGGAACATTGTGGTATTGGTATGGAATAGATATTCTATTGAAGAGAATCGCTGATTATGTTTCTATAGAAGGAAACACAGAACAAGTATTTCTTACGGTAGTAGGAGAGGGTCCAGAAAAAGCGAAACTGATTCGATTGTCGCAAGACTTAGGAATAGAACACTTAGTAAGTTTCGTAGGAATCAAGAAAGGAGAGGAACTAGATCGATTGTTTAATCAATCGAATATGGGCGTGGGTACTCTTGCTATAGAAAGAAAAGGTGTAGAGCTTTCTAGTTCTATTAAGCATAGAGAATATGCAGTAAGGGGGATACCGTTTTTTTATGTGGGGAAGGATATACGATTCGATGAATATGAAAAGAGTATTTTCTTTAAGGTTCAAAAAATAGATTTAGAAATAATTATTGATTTTGTGGAAAGAGTAAGTGATAAGGAATCTAAGTTAGAGGAAGATACGTTGGGGTGGAAAAGTAGATTTGAGTATGTATTAGCTCAAACAAAAAAAGAAACATTTCATTGATCAAATGTGTTTTGATGCAGTGGACTTCTATCGAATATATCCCCACTGTAGAATACTCTTTTAGTTGAACCTGTTGTAAAAAGAGATTCTCCATATTTATTAGCAATCGAAATTGTGTCATATCCCATCAATTGTGTTACCGATGGAAAAAGATTAAAATGTGATGGATACATATTTCTCGGATAATTAGACAATTGATTATATACATCATCTGTTGCTAATAGAAGGATAGGTACATTAGCTAATTCATTTATTGCTGGACCTTTCCAACAATGGGTAAGTTTATTTTCATTATCGTCTAACAGATTTTGTCCATGATCTGAAGTATAAATTACTAGAGTATTATGTGTAGTATCTATTGACTTTTCTAGCGTTGTAAAAAAAGAACTTACATTCCAGTTAATGGCATTATCATAACTATTTATAAGAGAGGTTTTATCTGTTTTATCCCAATCAGAAGGTTTTTGCGTAGGCGTATAAATTTTCAATGAATCAGGATATGAATTTTCATAATGAAAATGACAACCATATTTAATAAAATAGGTAAAGGACTTTTTATTAGAATTAATGATTTCATTTATATAGTCTATAGATTTAGTGTCCCAGTTATAATTTTTCATGTTATGATTAAGCATATTGGTATTGTATTTTTTATCAATATATGCATAGTCATAGCTAGTTAGAAAATCCCTAGGTCTATCATCTTTGCCTGGAGAAAAAATGAAATTGGTTGAGTAGCCAGCATGGTGTGCATACTGGAAAATAGATGGTTGTTGTCTGAAACTGCCGTTTCTATTCGGTATATCCTTTGGTTGCATTCCTGACATCATTATGTAATTAGAATAGTTGCTGCAGACCGACGCAGCACTAGCAACCCCATAGTTTATAAGTTTTAATTTTGACGAATCATTTAAAAGGGATGTTTTACGCGAATATCCATTTATACTTAGATGATCTCCTCTTACACTTTCATCTACTATCCATATTATGTGATCTATCTCAGTAGGATGAGTTATTTCAATCTTGATTTCTTCTTTAGGAACGTTTGAAAGGCTATTGTTTTTCAGGTACATAAGAAGAGCTGGTATTTTTACTGGCGCAGGAAAAGCAAGTCTGTTTGCATTGGACGATTTAATAATTATAAAAGCAAGAATTATACATAGGGGGTACAAGCTTTGAAGCTTATAGTTGAAATTTATTTTAGTATTTATATAAGCCCAAAGTCCAGTGACGATAGTACCTAGTAACAGTGAGCTCAAAATCTCTTTTTTGTAAGTGAAGAACAACTCTTGTTCTAGGCCATATGAAAACTTCTGAGTCACAAGTTGTAGGTCTTCATAACCAATACCG
>CAZFJO010000102.1:0-11846 GCA_964518915.1 uncultured Saprospiraceae bacterium | reverse complement strand
CTTCTTTTTTTTCATATCTGCTAATTTAAGAAGACACACTTATTTGAACACACTCCTTAACTAAATATGGATTTACTATTGAATCTATTCACCTTCCATTGGGTGTATAAAATCATACTGTTCAGCATACTGATTGTAAATTAAATCAATTTTCTGTTTATCATCACCGGCCAACTTTATCTCTTTTTTGAGCTCGCTTATGATTATAGAATCTATGCTATACTTTTCTTTGTTATTTTCTTCTGCCAGATAGAAAATTTCTGCTTTGTCTACCATTAATTTCCATTCATTGAATGTCCAATCTTTAGGAAAATCAGCAGCATATTCTATTCGCTCATGTACCCCTTTCATTTTAGCGTAGGCATAGTACTTATCTACTGTTGTTTCATTGGGTTTATTAGAACAAGAGACACATAATAGTAAAAACAACAATCCAATTAAATTTCTCATCTCCTTGAGTTTAAAATTGTCCACTCTCATATTTTTAACCAATGATCTATTAACGGCAGCTTTAATAACTGTATTAAAGATATGGTTCTTTCGACAAAGAATCAACTTATGTCTTCACAGTAGCATACTTCTTGTTTACTACTTACATTGAATTATAAAACCAATAGGGTTTTATTTCTCATATCCAACTTACTTCCTTTTCTTTGCGGCAGAATCAATAATAAAAAATAAAAGTTATGTCCGCACTCGATAAAATAGATATTGCAGAAATTCAGATGCTTGCTAATGCAGCAAGTTTTGACAGCGATGTACAGTTGTGTATTCACACCAGTAAAGGAGACATCAACCTTACCTTGTACGCTGAAAAATGCCCACTCACTTGTGCTAACTTTATCGAACTTGCTAAGGCCGGATACTACGATGACCTTACTTTCCATAGAGTTATTCCAGATTTTATGATTCAAGGAGGATGTCCACTTGGAACGGGAACAGGAGGTCCTGGTTACAGATTCGCAGATGAATTCCACCCAGAATTGAAACACAATAGACCAGGTATACTTTCTATGGCCAATGCAGGCCCAGGAACGAATGGCAGCCAGTTCTTCATCACCCATGTAGCGACTGATTGGTTAGACGGAAATCATACCGTATTCGGAGCTGTGGACGGAGATGAAGATCAAGAAGTAGTCAATGCCATCGGAATGGGAGATACCATTACAAGCATCACCATTAAGTAACACCATACACTGCCATGTTTCTAGAATCTATACGGTTAGTCAATGGCAGAATAATGAATCTCAGGTTTCATCAGGATCGGGTCAATACAACTTATGCGCAAGTGTATCCTGGTAAGGAACCTATCCTACTTAAGAACCACCTCAAGGTAAGCCCACGACATAGAAAGGGGGTTTTTAAGGTAAGAATCATCTATACAGATGCTGAAGTAGAAGTCCAGTTCCACCCATATGTGGTCAAGCAGGTTTCTTCACTTCAGCTTGTATATGACGATGATATAGATTATTCCAGTAAGTATGTAAATCGGGACGTCCTCACCCGCCTATACGATCAGAGAAAGGAATGTGATGACATCTTGATAGTTAAAAACAATCGAATCACCGATGCCTATTATAGCAATGTCGCATTTCTTAAAAACGGAGTCTGGCATACGCCTCGCTGTCCCCTACTGGGAGGTACGCGCAGAAAACAACTCCTGGGACAGAAGAGAATAATACTTGCAGATATAAAGCCTACTGACATAAAACAGTACAGCCATGTCTCACTATTCAACGCCCTGATACCTTTTAAGAAAGTGGTCATCTCATTATCTAAGGTATACGCTTAAGCCCATTTCTTGTTAACAAAATTATAAAGTACGAATTCAGTCGTACTAAAGTTTACTTTTTAGCGGTTAATCTTTTATACTTGTTGTACGAACACATTCGTATTAAAATATAATTATATGCATGCATCCATCCAACCTACAGAATCAGAACTAGAAATTCTACAGATTTTATGGGATAAAGGGCCTAGCTCCGTAAGGTCTATCAATGATCAATTGAATGCTTATCGAGAAGTAGGTTATACGACTACACTCAAGATTATGCAGATCATGACTGAAAAAGGATTGACCTCCAGGGACACTTCTGCGAGGAGTCACATCTACAATGCTGCCGTACTAGAATCTAATGCTAAGAACAACCTTCTGAATAGGTTTATCAATAGCACATTCAAGGGATCTGCCTCACAATTGGTCATGCAAGTCCTAGGTCACGACGGGACCAGTGTAGAAGAATTAGAAAAAATCAAGGCCATCATAAGCAACTACGAAAACCAATGAACATATCACTATTCAATAACGAAGCATGGATAGAGGCCATATCTCTGACTGTCTTACATTCGGTATGGCAGTTCACTCTTATCGCCTTAGTCCTATATATAATTAAAGATGTTTTTAAGATCCGAGATCCTAAGAACAGGTACATTCTCAGTCTTTCTGCTATAGGATTTTCTGTCCTTGCAGCCCTATTCACATTCTGCATTTATTTTAATTCTCCGTCTACGACATTCCCTACTGATGTTTATGCAATTACAGGAATTATCTCAGGAGAAGGAAGTACCACATTGATGACTTCATCATGGAAAGATACCCTACTGCACTGGTATAGCGATCATGCCTTGCAGATCACTCAGTTCTGGTTTATCGGTTTCTGTGTATTTGCCGTAAGGCTATCCTTAGGATTATCCTACTTAAGCTTCATCAATCAAGCTAGTAGTCACCGTGCATTACCATATGTCCAAGCCTGCCTTAACAACTTAACAACGAAGATGGGTGTTACAAGGACCATAGATGTTAAGGGGTCGCAAAGAATTCAATCGCCTCTTACTTATGGTTTTATCAATCATATAATATTGTTTCCCATGGCGATGATAAATCAACTTACCATAGAAGAAGTGGAAGCAGTACTGGCCCATGAAATTGCACATATACATAGACACGACTGGATCATCAATATTCTTCAGAACATTATAGAAACCTTATTCTTCTTCCATCCAGCCATCTGGTGGATGTCACAAGAAGTACGCAAGGACAGAGAATATGCTTGTGATGATTATGCCCTCAATTATGTCTCTAATAAACTTGATTACGCTAAGACACTCTTAAAAGTAAAAGAGCTCGAGATGGGTTCTAATTACAACCTTACTATGAATTTAACTAACCACCACAAATATGCATTTATGAACAGAATCAATAGAATACTAGGCATCGGAAACAGTAAAAACTACATCAAAGAAAAAGGCATCGCTCTTATTTTATTATGCACTGTTGCCATTGCATTTGCAGGAAGCAATAAAATCAACAACCACATTAATATTCCGTTTCTAAAGGCACAGGATATCGTACTGGAAAGCGAAAGAATAATCAACCTTCCAGAAAAAATAGACCAAGTAGTCATAGATACCATTCCTAGCAGAAAAACAGGAAAGAGTAAAATTTCAATCAACACGAATGGGAAGTCTTACAAGATCGAAAAAGAAAATGGGGAAGTTACCAGAATGGAAGTTGATGGAAAAGAAATTGACCCGAAAGACTACGATCTCTACCTTGAAGAAATGGAGGATATGGATATAAACATAGATGACCATGGAAGTCGTTTTAATTTCAGAATGGGTCCAGGCATGCACTGGGATCATGAAGACATGGAAGGATTAGGTCATGGTATGGAAAGGTTAAATGAAATTTTTGGCGATGAAGAATTCGAAGCAATTTTCGAAGGACTAGGTGGTTCTATCAGTGAGATGATGGAACAATTGTCAGAACAAGATTTTCATTTCAATGGCGACAGTACAATGGCTTTTCCTTTCGGAGATATTAAAATATTCCGAGATGGCGATATGATAGACCTTAGGGGACTGGAAGGACTAGAGAGACTAGAAGAACTAGAAAATTTAGAAGGGTTAAGAGGTCTAGAACAACTAGGCAACTTGGAATTCCTAGAAGAAATGCTAGAAGGATTAGAGGGGCTGGAAGGGCTAGAAAGTCTAGAGGGTCTAGAAGGTGGATGGGGTCAACTAGATCGTAGACTGACAAAGGGTAGAAAAACCAGTGATGTTATCGGGAGGTCATTGAATGAAGATGGCCTACTTAAAATAGGAGAAGAAAACGAGATTGAACTCACCGGAAAGCATCTAAAAATAAACGGAGAAAAAATGCCTTCTAACATCTGGAATAAGTACAAAGAAATATTTGAAGAAAGTACAGGAACATATATGCACGATGATGCTTCAGTTGTTTTTAAACTAGAAGGAAAAAAACTGCGTAAAGGACTTAGAAGAATATAATCATAAAAATCAATTGCTATGAAAAAGTATTATGCTATGATAATGTTGCTCCTCTTAGGAATGGCTACTATTCATGCCCAAGAAGAGACAAAAGAAGTAAAGAAAAAAGTAGTCATCGTCAAGAAAGAGAAGGGAGCCGACGGTAAGGTTACAGAAACAAGAGTAGAAGCAGAAGGAGATGAAGCAGATGCCTTACTGAAAGAGATGAAGGAAAATGGCAAACTTGAAAACATCGATATTGAAATTGATACCGACAAGAAAATCCGTAAAATCACAAAGTCTAACAGCACAACCATAACTAAAACCAAAGGCAAGGATGGTGCTAATAAAAGGGAAGTAGAAGTAAAGGTGGAAACGGGTGATCACAACGACGATCATAAAACGGTTAAGGTTATAATTAAGTCCGACGATGGTGAAGAAGTAATCGAATGGAAGGGAGATGGAGAAATGCCAGATGACATCAAGAAAAAATTGAAAGACAAGGATATAGACGTTGTCATAAATTCAGACTCCAAAAAGCAATACCGCATCAAGTCATCGGATGGAAAGATGATAGAATGGGATGGTGAAGGAGAAATGCCAGAAGAAATAAAAAACATTTTAGAAGAGCATGATATAGATGTCAACGATCATGATGGGAATGTATACATGTTTAAAGGTGATAAAGGTGGAGTGAAAACTAAGAAAAAAGTATTCATGTTTAAGAGTGATACAGACCTTGATGAAGACTTACCTGAAACAAGCGTGAGCCTCGGCGTGATGATCGCAGGATCTAAGTTGATCATAGAGGACACAGTAGAAAACGCTTCTGCCAGCATGGCTGGATTAAAAGCTAGTGATAGAATCACAGAAATCAATGGATACGGTGTGCTCAATTATAGAGATCTCATTACCGAACTATCTAAGTACAATCCAGATGATGAAATTGAAGTCCGCTACCTCCGAGAAGGCAAGGCTGCTTCTGCTAAGGTAAAACTCCAAGCTAAAAAATAATTTCAGCGCTTCGTAGCCACCTATTGTGAATAAGGTGCACTGGTAACACAGTTGCACCTTTTTTTATTTCATTAGATTTACATGAGATAATTTATGTTATGTGGACTTGCCCTAAATGTGATCGTAGATTTAATAGAGACAATCAATCCCATTATTGTACAACTAAGTCTATAGATGATTTATTTGAGAAGAAGCCAGACGATTTGATTTTGGCATTTGATCAAGTCCTTCTCCAGGTATATGAATTCGGAGAGATAACTGTCGGCGCTTCTGTAAACACAGTTGTATTTACCAATAAAAAGGCTTTCTTAATTATCCGTCCCATGTCTAAATTGATAGACATAAAGTTTTATTCATACCTAGAATTTAAAAGTCCTAAGATTCATAAATCCGGACCATGGGGAAGTAAATATTATTACCACATAAGGATAGCTGATGAATCAGAGATTGACGATGAAGTTGTCAGCTTGTTGAAGAAAGGGTATGACTACGGAATGACATCCTAAAACTCATCTACCTTTCTATAAGCGGTAATTACATCTAGTTCTCCTTGCCTACCCTCTCTGGAGTTACCATGTTCCATACCGAGGACGCCCTTATAACCTCTAGAATGTATGTATCGAAAAATATTGTAGTAATTAATTTCTCCAGTAGTCGGCTCCTTCCGTCCTGGATTGTCGCCGATCTGGAAGTATGCAATTTCATCCCAGCAAGCTTCTATATTAGGAAGAAGATTGCCTTCCGTTATCTGCTGGTGATATATGTCAAAAAGAATTTTACAGGATGGATGGTTTACTGCTTTACAGATGGAATAAGCGTGCGCACTTCCTTGTAGAAACAGTCCCGGATGATCTCTCGGGTTAAGTGGTTCCAGCACCATAATTAATCCTGCATCTTCTACAATCTTACATGCTTCACGCAATGTTGAAATGACATTAGCTGTCTGGTAACCCATGTCTTTCCTTAGGTCTTGGAGGCCTGGAACTACAGTCATCCACTTCGCTCCTACCCGTTTCGCGACAGGAATACTTGCCTTTATATCTTCAAGAAAACCATCCTTCATTGTAGTGTCTCCAGAAGCGAGATTCGGTTGGTTCCAGTAGATTTTATGCGCTACGAAAACGCCCATCGTCATTCCTCTTTCCTTCATTATCTTACCGATGGTCACTTGTTCATCTACCGGGCGTGATTTCATCTCATTGTCCTCCATAGCCATAAATCCCTGGTCAGCCATATAATGCAATTGATCCACGAGTCCTTCTCCAGCAAGGTTACGAAACATGCCGAAGTGTGGCGCGTAGTTGAGATGGAACAAGCTTGATTCTTGAGGGGTAATGATCGATGCTATTGTGCTTGTTTTAGAAATGGCAGCTGCACCTAATGCAGATAAGGATCCCTTCTGTATAAATGATCTTCTCTTCATAAGTAGAAAGTTAACAATATTCTCTAAAGCTATGAGCGAAAATATGCAGCAATTGCATTAATTATTTCTGCTTCCGTAGCTTCCTTGTTGAATACCGATGCACCGATTTCTGTAAGCAATGAGAACATAATCTTACCTTTTACATTTTTCTTATCCTTGCGCAGTAAGGGCATAATATCAGATATGTCAAATTGATACATCTCTTGTAATCCATAGATATCAATTACAGCATTTTTTATCTCCTGATATACAGATTCTGTTATCATGTTTTTCTGATAACTTAGATGAGATTCCATAACCATTCCTATGGCAATGGCTTCTCCATGGAGTAGTGGTTTATCAGTATTGAAACTTAAGGTTTCAATGGCATGACCGAGTGTATGTCCGAAATTTAATATTTTTCTTAATCCTTTTTCTAGAGGGTCTATATCTACTACTTCTTTTTTTATCTCAACCGAACTATAAATCAAGGATTCTAAAGATGCAGGATCGACATTATACTTTTTTACTTTATCCCAATATTCTTGATCTCTGATTAAACCATGTTTCAGCATTTCTGCATACCCACTTCTCAGTTCGTCCTTAGGTAATGTTTTAAGAAATTGAGGGTCAATCATAACAGCTTGAGGATCTTTTATCAATCCTATCATGTTTTTCACTCTGTAGAAATCTATACCCAGCTTGCCTCCGACACTGGCATCTACCATCGACAATAAAGTAGTGGGAATCTGTATAAAATCCATTCCTCTCATGAAGGCACTTGCTGTCCATCCTCCCATATCACCGATGACACCTCCTCCTAGGTTGAGGGTTAAGCCATGTCTGTCCATACCGATGGCAAGCATCCTTTCCCATATGTAAGAAGCTGTATCTAAATTTTTATAAGCCTCTCCAGAAGGAATAACTATGGAGTGTGTTTCCACCTTTAACTTTTCTCTTAAATGTGGAAGGCAATGTATCTCTGTGTTTTCGTCGACAACAACTGCTATCCTCGAATACTGTTTTTCCCTAATCTGTCTTTCAAGCAGATCCCATTGTCCGAATAATATGGGGTATGCTGCACATTGTATTATCTCCACGGAGTTTCTTTTCTTGATTTATGATACAAGGTAATAGAATTATGAAAACTGGACTATTTCTAGTGACCAAGCTTGAGGTCGGTCATTAAAATACGATTTCGTCTCTTTCCATACTCCAGAGAACAACTCACTATTTCTATAATTATTTAAATCTTCTTCAGAGTCCCATGTACTGTAGGTAAAAAAAACATTGTCCTGATGTAAATCCCTCAACAGCTTTACACCATGACACCCAGGAAAACCAGAAATCTTATGGTTGACCTTATTGTACATTTTAAGAAAGTTCTCAACTTTATCAGGATCGAAACTCATTTTCACTATTCTCTGTAACTTCATAATTTCTGTTTTTCTACAAGCCCTCTTGTCCATTCCAACAAGGACACAGAACCCTCTTCTATAATAATTTCTGTAGGAATCTTATATAGCTTCCATCGTACTATAAACTCAAGTTCTTCATCTGGATTCAATGTCATATATGGACCATGAATCTCTAATTCCGTGTAAGCAGGGTCATCACCTTGCGTGTACAATTCTATTTCTCCATGTCCTGGAGGAAGCTGGTCAATATCTATATCTGCATATGTCTTTAGAAAAAGATAACCTCCTCCTACATGTGCAAGCCACCCTTCTCTCCCTGACTCAAAGTACTTTTTTCCGTCAACTGGATGTAACTCATGACTGTATTTATACCACACCATACTGTCTAGAATAGAAACACCTGGAAGATTGCTTTCTTTCATATTAAGGGCAGTGTCTAAAGGGAAAAAAGAAAGACCTGGTCGGACTCTGCATATTTCCCATCCACCGATATTAAGAATGGTATCCCCATGATTCTTTAATGTATACCTGATTTCGGTAATCTCATTCTCTATTATCTTAATTTCTTTCCCCGCACTGACTTGTAAGTTATCATCTATGGTACTGAGATATGATTTTCCCACTTTATTATACGCTCCTTCATCGATTGCCTGAGGTGGCGGCCAGTTCCAATCACCTTGGGGAGCCGGCCAGAATGTAGAACCATAATATTCCCCATTCTTCTCTGAGGATACGATGCCATTGTAGTCATCTAAAGAAAAAGACACTATTCTTGCTCCATGAAAAGGATCGATAGAAATGACTCTACCATTCCCTATTTCGTTTACGTCTAAATTTTCTCCACCAGAAGAACAAGAAAAAAATAAAACACATAAACCAAGTAAGTATACCAGAGGCTTCATAATGACAAAGGTACTGATTACCTTCGTTTCTAAATCCAATATTTTAAAAATGAGTAGAACAATAGCAGGTGTGATGAACTGGGGAAAATGGGGTGCAGGATTATCCACTGAGGATATCGCACAACTCTTGTCTTCCCTGGTTGAAAACAATATAACAACCATAGATCATGCAGATATATATGGGGGTTACTCAACAGAAAAGGAATGGGGAGCAGGATGGAAAGCGTCAGGAATTGCTAGAGAAAAAATAGAGATCATCTCTAAGTGTGGCATCTGTTACCCTTGTGACGAGCGTCCAGGGTATGAAATTAAGCATTATGATTATTCTTATGACCATATCGTGTCTAGTGTAGAGCGATCTATAGACAACCTTCAGTGCGACTACTTAGATTTACTTTTATTGCATCGTCCCAGTCCGTTAGTGAATCCTGTAGAAATCGCTAAAGCTTTAAGCCATCTGCAAGAACGTGGAATATTAAAAAAAATAGGTGTTTCTAATTTCACAATCAGTCAGATGGAATTGCTGCGAAATCATGTCACCTTAGCTGCTAATCAGATTGAGCTTTCGCTCAATCATTTAGAACCTCTACATGATGGCACTGTAGATTATTGCTACACCCATGGCATAGAAGTACAGGCATGGTCTCCATTGAGTGGTGGAAAACTATTCGCGGAATCTAGTGACTATGACTGGGTAACCACGAGGGCGAGGTTAAAAGAAGTTGCAGATAAATATGGATGGGGATTAGACACTATGTCCTATATATTCTTACTTCATCATCCGGCCGGAATAAGACCGGTTGTGGGCAGCAGTAAACTAAGTCGAATTCTGACTGCTTTAGAAGCCGAAGACATAAAGATCACTGATTCACAGTGGTTCGAAATATGGACAGCTTGCAAGGGTCATAAAGTACCTTAGTCTTCAATCTCTATAATTTAAAATTGATATCCTAGGAATCCCCAGCAATACAATTGTACCGCTACGATCAGAGCTACCATAGAAAAGATCAGATAGAAAATTTTAGATCTCAATTTGATTTTGCTTCCTAGGTGCCACAGAGCCAGGATCATCTGAACGACAATACACAATGCGCCTACCATCGGAATGGTAAATATCACATAATCTATAAAGACCCTTTCTCTAAAAATGAACTCATTAGAACTCATAAGTGTCAAGGCAAACAGTGTAAAAAGTAAAACACAGATCCATGCAGTAATGGCTATAATCTTGCTTATGCGAGGCAGTTTGTCGAGCTTTCTTACCTTATATTTTCTTCTGGCATAAGAAGCTGTTATCCAGTAAAAAAACGAAAAACCACCGAGTAAAAGGAAGGAAACAAAAAATACAGAATTCACCACAGCTGATTGATACCATTTCCTTCTTTCATAAACCACATGTGGAGCTCGATCCATATGGAGATAAGTAGCTCTATTATTTCGTATGCTATCGAATAAAATCAACCCATCATTTTCTTCACTACTAAATGTATTTCTGTTTATCGGATACCAATATGCCGCTTCAGATCCAGAAATTTTAAGCCTACCGCTGTCTACAGAAACTTTAATCCCACTTTCCAGCAGTACCGCACTCTTAGTGAATCTATTGTAAGCTCGACGATTCGTTATATAGGATCCTACATACCTCTGCAGAATGCTGTCTGCAAGTTGAATTGACTCTTTCTTAACACCCTTATCGGGAAAATATCTATCAATAAATCCATTCGTAACGGAAGAAATTATTTCTCTGCTTGACGAAGTATTGCCAGAAATGAAAATACCTACCCCTTCATCTTTTATTAAACTCATACGCGAAAAGAAAAATTCCGTTGCTCCACCATGCCCTACAATAGCGTACCCATTTCGACTTAAATCGAAAAACCCGTGTAGCATACCTCTCATTCCTTCACTTCCTTGATACAGGGTTTTAAACATTCTGTCAACCGAGATTGAATCTAGAATCCTATTGCCATCATAAGATCCATGATTGAGAAAAGCCAACATAAATGGAGCAATACCATCTGCTGAGCTATACGCTCCTCCAGCTGCCGTAAAGGGAACATTGATGACGGGTTTCTGGTAATATTCGCCGCCAGAAAACAAGTATGCCTTAGAAAAATGATCTTGCATGTCAGCAGGCACTTGATAACGGAATGAAATGTTTTTCATGCCCAGCTTATGGATGATGTGCTCTTCTACATACTCATCCCAGGATTGTCCAGATACACTTTCTACAATGCTTGAAGCGATGGCGGTTCCGTGATTAGAATAAGAAGCGTGGATACCTGGTGGTCTTACTCTTTCAGGCATATGAATTGCTAACTCAGCAGCCATAGATTCTGGCGGAATACTATCATATGAAAACAACTCAAAGTAATAGTCCTCGAACCCAGCCGTATGTGACATCAGGTGTTCTAATGTGATTGCTTCTTCATAATTATCTGGGATCTTAAATCCTTGTATATAAGATCTGATATCTTCTTTAAGGTCAACCTTCCCAGCCTCTACCAGTTGCATTATAGCCGTCCATGTGAATAGTTTAGAAATCGACCCTATCTGAAACAGTGATTTCTCCTTATCTACTTTCAAGCCTAGTTCATAGTCTGCATGTCCATATCCTTTACTCCATAATAAAGTAGAATCTTTGACCACACTTATAGTAAGGCCTTTTACATGATGGGACTTCATTTTAGCCGGAACTAAGATGTCCATATAGTCATTGAGGTCTAAGGAATCAAGTGGCTTTTGAGCAACCAGAGTGGGTGTCACAATACACAATAAAAGCAGATACTTCAGCAATCTCACATTTATATGTTTTTAAAATCAAGCCTTAATTTACGAATT
>CAZFJO010000101.1:0-11921 GCA_964518915.1 uncultured Saprospiraceae bacterium | reverse complement strand
ACATAGCTGAGAATGTTACCGCTTTGTACAACAATGGACAGGAGATTGAAATATGCGGAAGCTCCTCATTTCCAGATGAGCCGAATGATGAAAAATATATTCTTCTCAATAAAGATTGTTTTTTCAGAGGGCGCCTCCTCGCTCATGAGCTAGGCCATTTCTTCGGCTTACTACACACCCACGATAGGTCTAACGGGCGGGAACTTGCAGATGGATCTAACTGTGCGACCAGTGGTGACCTATTCTGTGATACACCTGCAGATCCTCAATTATCTATCAACACCGTTGATGGCTGCGAGTATACGGGCAAGAAAATCGACAGCCAAGGAAATGCATTCACTCCCGATGTAAAAAACATAATGTCCTACGCTCCGATAGCGTGTCAACAATATTTTACCGATGACCAGATCACACATATGGCCATCATTGCCAGTAACGAAAATGCATACCTCAGAAGGAATTGCAATCTGCCAGATTTAACCATTGTTGACGCCAAAATAAAAGGAGAATTTTCCCCAGGGGAATCGACAATAGTCGAATTTAGAAAACACATTCAAGATAGAATTCTAGAGAATAAAGTTACCTTCCACATATACTTTTCGCTCGTTGAAGAAGAAGTAGGCACGCTGATGCACGAATTTATATTAACGGATTTTATAGATGTAGGCCTTTATGAACAGATAGAATTCACTGTTCCTTATGGACTCCCAGATGGCAATGGATACATCCAGATTGTGATTGACCCTTATCGGAATATTCTTGAATCTAATCGGGATAACAATATGGCTACCATTCCTATTGCGATAGATCGATCTGACTTATCGGGGAATTCAGTTTTCCCCAATCCCACGACTGGAGAAATACAGTACTTCTTGAACGATAGTGAGCGGTACGGAGAATTCTTAATAAATGTCTACAATACTAAAGGGCAGAAAATAATAACGGATAAAGTTGAAAAACCATACTCCATACTACATGGTGGTATAAACATAGAAGAACAACCTACAGGGGTCTATTATGTCCAGATAATCTCTAATCAAGAGGTTGTATTTTCTTCTTCTATTTTTAAAGAATAGACCCACCGTAAAAGCTTAATTTTCATATAGTATTAATGAAATCTTAAACTACGCATGTATATTCAATTAAATGTCCATTTACGATAATATAAGATTAACTTTCCTAGATTAAATTTAGATGAGGTGCTAGGGGAACATTTCGTCGAAATACCGTAACCACTTTTATACGAATGCAACGACTATTAACTTTCCTGATTTTCTGGTGCTTCTTATCTGCGCCAGTCTTTCTGCATGCACAGAAACTAAATGTTTTCATCGATTGTCAGACCAACTGTGACTTTACCTACATAAGGCAAGAAGTCGACTGGATTAATTACATGCAAGATAGATATACGGCTGATGTATATATTCTAGCAACAGATCAGAGGACTGGTTCTGGTGGTAGAAATGTTCAATTTATTACGCAAGGAAATGGAAAGTATGCAAGCTTAACAGATACCATATTGTATGATGTTAGTCCAGATGACATGGACGCTACGATAAGAGAAAAATTTGTCTCCAATCTAAAAAAATCCCTTCTCCCCTATCTAGCCATATCTCCTATGGCAGATAAAATCTCGTATACCATAGATGATCAAGCCCTAGAAGATGATGAAGGAGATGAAATCGATGACCCATGGAATTATTGGGTATTTAATGTCGGTGCTAATGGAAATTACAATGGGGAAGCCAGCTTCAGCAACTACAGCGTAACAGGAAGGTTTTCTGCCTCGCGGGTGACAGAAGAAAACAAGCTGTTTTTGTTTACGCGGTACAATTACGAATCATCAGTTTTCACCCTTTCGGACGGAGAGAAAATCGATAACATTATAAAATCTTACTCTAACTGGATGCGGTACGTCTTGAGTATCAATGATCACTGGTCCGCAGGAATAACAGCGCAGCAAGGCTCGTCTACATTCGGCAATACTGATATAGAAGCTTCCTTTAAACCTGCCATAGAATACAATGTATTCCCCTATAGTGAAGCCGCTACTAAAAGGCTTTCCTTCTTTTATAGCATTGGTCCTGAATACAAGAACTATACTGAATTAACAATTTTTGATAAGTTAAGTGAAACTGTAATGAGGCATGGACTGAGGGTAGAGTTTGACCAAGTTCAGAAATGGGGGGAAGTTGAAATTGATCTGGGAGCGAATCAGTACCTCCACAGCCCAGACTTATTCAGTGTATTTATTAATCCAGAACTAGATTGGTCCATCACCACAGGTCTACAGATAAGTGTAGGTGGATTTTTAGAATGGGTAGGTGATCGAATCAATATAGCTAAATCAGACCTGTCTGATGAAGAAATTTTGCTTCAGATAAAACAGCTTGACACCGATTATAGTTTTTTCTCTTATGTATCCATCAACTTCAGATTCGGTTCTAAATATAATAACTTTGTAAACCCTCGATTCTAGCTTTACTACTTTCATCTAGAATGATTAACTTAAAGCAATGAAGTGGGGACTTATCGGTTATGGTGCCATTGCACAGAAATTTTTATCGAGTTTAGAAGTTGCAGAAGGACAAGAATTGATTGCCATTGCAACTAGATCGGCTCACCATCAAGCACAAGAAAAATATACGGATGTAACTGTATATTCTGACTATCAATCCATCGTAGAGCATCCTGAAGTAGAGGCCATATATATAAGCACTACACATAATTTTCATCATCAACATGCGCTTCTCGCCTTGACACATGGGAAGCACGTACTCTGTGAGAAACCACTTACTACTTCCTATGACCTTTCTAGCGAACTATATGAAACAGCAGCAAGAAACAATGGCTACCTTCTAGAAGCTATATGGACCCGATTCCTCCCTGCTTATAGAAGAGTAATGCATTTAGTAAGAGAAGGAGCTATCGGAAAGGTTAGACACATAGATGCTAACTTTTCATTTAAGAATAACTCTGGAGATGAAAATAGGTTACTCAATAAGTCCCTAGCAGGAGGAGCAACGTATGATGTAGGTATATATAATTTATCGCTAGCTCTAGACATTCTAGGATATACACCTAATGAAGTTTCAAGTGTCGGAAATCTCACCCATACAGAAGTAGATGGCCATACAACTACCCTACTAACTTACAATGATGCAATCGCGGCACTTACCTGTAGCATCAATCTAGAGATGAATCATACGGCCATCCTATACGGAGAGGAAGGGACCATCACCATACCGATGCACTGGAAGGCGCAAGAATTTCTCATAGAGAAAAAAGATGGGCACAGCGAAAAAATTTCACTACCTTATACCGACACCGGATATTACCATGAAATCATGGCCATGTCCGATGACATTAAAAATGGAAGGCTACAATCTACTTTACACACCCCATTCCACAGTCTTGCCATCAGTAAAATCATAGATCATATTCTCGATGACATAGGATACACACCTGAATTTTCTATTAAAATTTAACAAGCTCTACCTTATGGAAAATCGCCAGCAAAAAATATTCACTCAAGCATTAATTATTGCGATAGTCTTGATCGCATCTATTGTAGGATTATGGTTAGACACACCCCCTGATGCATCACAAGAGGAAGGAGTATTTTCTGCTACCAGAGCTAAGGTTCACCTAGATAAAATTTGCGATCGTCCACATGGCATAGGAACGCAAGCCCTTGCTGAAAAAAGAGATTACATCATAGAAGCATTTCGCGATTTAGGGTATCAGCCTAGATTGTTTATAGGAAAGTATAAAAATTCATGGGGCAGCAATAATCACATACTATGTAAAACTGAAAATATCTTAGTTGTTAAGAAAGGTAGCATAGGAGATAAGCAAGTATTTATTTCTGGTCATTACGACTCTGTTTCCGACTCTCCAGGAGCCGCAGATGATGGCCATTCTATTGCATCTATGCTAGAGGTAGCAACATTAATAAAAGATAAAACTTTTAAGAACGACATCGTCTTCTATATTTCAGATGGAGAAGAAGAAGGCTTATTCGGTGCCCAGGCATATTCAGAGAATTTCAATCTTGACTCAATCGGTGTGGTTCTGAATTTTGAAGCAAGAGGCAACGCTGGACCTTCCTACGGTTTCGAGTGGAGCAACAACAATTACTGGTTGGTAGAAGCATTTGCGGAAGCGACAACGAAACCCATAGCTAACTCTCTTTCTTACGAAGTTTACAACCGCATGCCCAATGGCACTGACCTAACTAAATACCTCGATAAAGGAGTCCCAGGAATCAATCATGCGTTCATCGATGGATTTTCATACTACCACAGTCCGCTGGATAATATCGACAATTTAGATATGGGAAGTTTTCAGCACAGTGGAGATTACATGTATACGCAGGCACTCCACTTCGGCAATTACGATTTCTCTGTTCAACCAGAAGGCAACGCTACTTTCTTTAACGCACTTGGCTTTCTGATATATTATCCTTCGGGTCTTGATCTGTTATGGATCGCTCTCAGTATGCTCGCACTGATTTTCATAACTTATAGAGGCTTAAAAGAGAAAGTGCTTAACATCCCAGATACGCTGAAAGTATTCATGACCCTGATCTTGGGCCTAGGGCTTGCTGTTGTCTCCTGTCTCGGAATGCAGGCGATAATCTCAGCTGTGTACCCCCACTATTTCGAATTTTATGCCGGGCAGTTTTACAACCATGAAGTGTACGCCTTTACTTATCTAGGCATCTCCATGATGTCACTTGCCTTGACCATGGTATTGCTGAATAAGAAGGTTCATCCTTACAACTTTTCTTACGCTTGTTCTATGCTATTTCTTATTCTGTCTATTGCTTTGGAATTCACGATGCCATCGGCTTCTTATGTGTTTTATATTCCTTTGTTCCTTTTTAGTATTTCCGCTTGCGCAAATATTTTTATTCCCGAAAAATTAAAACTCATTCCATCTGTTCTAGCCGCTTTCATAACTTACTCGATGTGGTCTGTCCTACTTGCAACTCTGTACTTAGCATTCAGTCACAGTGGGGCACCTTTCTATGCCATTCTCTCCTACATTTTCTGCCTAGTAAGCTTGTTGTTTTTTCCGAAATTATGGACATCTAGAGACCATCTTCCTGGCTACGTTGCAATAATTATTGCACTTGGAAGCATCATCTATGGACACTTAACTTCATCTCCTACTGAAGAACATAAACTGCCTTCTACTTTAGAAACATACCATGATTTAGAAACAGATAAAACATTCTATACAACCGATCTCCATCGTTTAAATGAAGGGAATGCGTACTTGTTCCAAGATATGAAAATAGACAGTCTCCATCTACCATGGCAATACGATGTATATGTCAGTGAAGCGGAAATCAAGCATCCATGGAAATACGCTTCACTTAATCAATCCATCGATTCAACAACAGAATACATAGAATTAACGATTCACACCAGAGATGCCATCGAAACAGATTTACTGATAGAGGATATCTCAGGCATGCATTCTATCAGCATGAATCATGAAACCCTGACCATCGACAAGGAGAAAGATTTTTTCAGAATGAAGTGGATAGGATATCCTAGGGATTCCATTCTTATTTCAATAAAATCAGATTCCGCATTAAATGCCGTATTACATTCTAAGTATGATACCATCGATGAAGATTCTTCACTGCTTCCCATTACGTATATGCGGGAAGGTAATCGCCATCTAGTAACGGAAAAAGTTGTTCTCGGAATTCAATCAGAATGATGAAGTGAATAAGGGTATTTAATTTATCTCCCGACAATCTGTTGGTTCTAATTGTCTTAGAAGATGTTCAATAGGTTTTATCAACCTCCACTAATAATACATTTCTACGGTTTTATGTCTATTTATCCTATTGTGTAAATTACATTAAAGCAGTTTACTTATACATTACTTGATATTTTAGGTCTATCATCTCTTTATAATTATTTTTCATTTTCTCTGATAAAAAGCTTCTATCTATTATTTCAAACCATACTCCTTTTACCGTTGCAAATTTGTCAAAAATATTCTGTGATGCTTTCTGATTTATGCCACTTAACTCCATAGCTTTTTCAAAATCTTTCTTTTTTATCTTCTTCTTTTTTCCATTGAGATTTAAGGCTAATTCTTCATCATCACCCTCAACCAATAATTCAGTTGCAACTAAATCATATGCTGGACATAAATTATAATCTTTTTCTTCATCCTTTAGTAAGGAGAAGTTTTTCAAGTGCATGTCATTGTTCCCAGTAAGATAGCAGAACAGAACCAATTCGTAAAAATTCACTCTATCTAAACCAGGATTTGAAGAATATAAATTAATTGTTTTTGCAATCTGTTCATGTGATCCCTTATACTTGTGCTCTGTCAACCTTCCTGTCAACTGACACATATCCTCCATGTGGAATTTTCTAGTTTTAGAACGATCTACTCTTTTTGTTATATATGCTAATTCACCAGATCTTAATCTAATCAATGAATGGGGATTGTTCTGATTTTTACACTTTCTGCTAAGTGCATTGTAAGGTCTTCTATTTCTGGTAATTCGCTGTATAATTTAGTCTGCGGTTTAAGAATGTATTGTTGCCATAATCCAAGAATCGTAAATCTTCCAACACCTAAATTCTCGTTCATTCTTTTTCTTCCTAACGACAACTTAGGTTGTACTCCAGTGACTGTTTTCTGGCTTCTTACAACTTTCTCAGCTATTTCAAGCATATCACTTTGATTGTAATCAATTTTAGGTGGAATTCTACTTCCAAAAATTTTCATGCTACAGCGATGATGAAATTCATTCGGGATCTGTTCTAAATCTGTAATCGTATTATAGCAAAACAAACATCTAGTCATTCTCGCCCTCTTTTAATTCTTCGATTGAAACTGCTCCTATACAATCTTTACATGTCACTAAAAGTACACTCATCCTATCCCTTACATCTAGCTTCCAGTTTCTTGCTGCAATATCAAGTAACCATCCTTCAGGTATTAAGCCATCAAAAAATGGGAAAAGTATTTTACTTGAAAATATTTCTTTTTTCAGAGGCATTGTCAAGCTTATAGGTTCTGCGTTTTCTGAATCCACATATTGGTCCTCATATCTAAAGTGAAATCCTTCATCATCTTCCGTTAGAAAGCCTGCAATTCTGCTATACATATATACTCTTGCTACCCTCATTATCTATTACATCTTTGCGGACCGAGTTCATAACCGAACAGTTCTAGAACTTGGTTTACTTTATCCAATTTTAAAGTTTCTTTGCCTCTTTCCAATTCCCTTACAAATCTTAATCCGACACCTGCTTTTTGAGCCATATCTTTCTGTGTCAATTTCAAATACTTTCTTTTACTCTTGACAAATGTCCCTATTGTTGGCTTTTCATCTTCCATATGTACTTTTTCGAGTTTAATTTATCTTTTTACTCATTATATAATCCCGATTGGGTACAAAAAGTTTCAGTAAATGCAATAATGTACCTTATCGGGTATAAATTCACCTCACATATGCTTAAGTGTACCTGATCGGGATCATTCTATTAAATCAATAAAAGAGAAATAGCGATAAGAAGAAACTCCATTATCAGCGGTCATGTAAATTCAAAAAACTCTAAATAACCCACACTTAAAACGAAACCTAGGACTATAATTTCTGCAACAACCTAGAAGAAATAGCTAGTATATCCTCATGGGTTACAATGCCTATAAGTTCGTTTTCTTTTACGACAGGGAGACACCCTACACCTTTATCGCGCATAATCTCCATGGCTTCAAGGATAGACTGATCTGGATCGATGGTAACAGGATTAGAGTCCATAATGTCTTCTGCTGTAACATTCTTTCTAGATCGATTCTTCTTAATCATGTATCTTAAGATCTGCTTAGAAGTAACCAATCCTACTATGTTCCCTTTATTGTCTTCGACCGGGGTATAATCGATTTTCTTCCAGTCCATCATCTCTGCAATCAGTTCTATAATGTCTGACTTCTGTACGGTAAACAAGTCCGTAATCATAAACTCCTCCACCTTCATAGCAGTAGGATTGTACGCCTTAAAGTCGTTGATGTTCGGATCCGGCCAGGTATGAATGGGCTGTTCTGTCTTCTGATTATTGACGATACAAGAAGTCAGCGCGTTGAGGGCTTCATCTTGAGAAGTCTTGCTTTTAAAATCTGTATACGCCCTGAGAATCCATCGTGCTCCAGTCATATGCGCCTTGGTTCTTTCTTCAATCACACCGAGATACTTATCTATATCCGCTGTCTCTACATTCCTACTTTCCAGTCCTTCTCTCGCAATCGGAATCAACTCTTGCTGGATTAAGTCCACAGCGCTGTATTTCTTATCTTTCCACCAGTTGAATTTCGTGTCTATTCCGAACTTAGCCGCTTTCATGAAATTGTCTCTTGCATCGTCAAACTGCATTTTCTCAGAAATGTCCTCTACCCTATTGCCCATACCGACCATCAATCCCAGCCAGAAGCAAGCATTCGATACTTCATCAATCACCGTAGGCCCAGATGGAATGACTCGATTCTCAATCCTTAAGTGCGGTTTTCCATTATCACTGATTCCATAACAAGGGCGATTCCACCTATAGACTGTGGAATTATGTACCTGGAGCGCCCTCAATTTAGGGGCTTGACCCTCCTTAATCATGTCCAGTGAATTTTCTTTTACATCTGAACTCAATAGTACCCTAAAACGTGATATGTCTTCCTTGTAGATATCCATTACTGAATTTCTAATCCAGTCTTTTCCGAAACTTACCCGAGGAGATCTTTCTCGCATGTGATCGTGTGTCGTACGGGTATCTATGGCTTGCTGGAACATGGCAATCCGAGATTCATGCCATAGTCGCTTCCCGAATACCAAGGGCGAATTAGAAGAAATCGCCATGACTGGCCCCGTGATCGCTTGTGCAATGTTGTACATCTTTACGAATTCATCTTGCGATACTTGCAAGTGGATCTGAAAACTTGTGTTTACCGCCTCAAGAAGGGGTGAATTGTGCTTCAGCAATAATTCGTCTATTCCCGCAATCCTCAACTCAAATGCGTTTCCTAACAACTGACTATTCATCGCTTCCATCAAAGCGTAATACCGCTTCTTAGGCGTAAGATTAGACATTTCTAGATGGTGCTTACGCAATGTAGGAAGGATACCAGTCAACACAATCGACGCATTGAAGTCATCCAGTTTATCTTGAATTCTATTTAACTTATCCCGGTTCTCTGTTTCAAGTTCTGAAAAACATGCCCCTTTCAATTCCCTAGGAATCAAGTTGGTTTCCAGGTTAAACTTAGCGAGCTCCGTTTCTACCCACTCATATTCTTTCATGGATTCAAGTGCTTCCACTGCGATACATGCTGGTCGTATGGTTCCGTTATCCACCATCACCATTTCTTGCTCTGCTCCTATCCGGGTTATGTCATTCTCGAACCATCGATTCTCAAGCATATACTCAAGTGATTGCACATCTGCTAGCAATGACTTGACGAATTTCTGCATCTGCTTTTCGTTCGACACCAACGACACCTTCTGCTCTCCCATTGTTTTTTCGTTTTAGGGTCAAGAAGAGATATAGTCCCTTCTTTACTTTAATGTATTGTGGAATTTAGAAATTTTATAATTTAAAATATGGATTTCCTGGAAGAAATTGCATTATTGAACCGTTATATCACCGAAGCCATTTAAATATAGATGTTGAAACAAGTAGTATACCCATTCTTTTTCTTCCTTCTGGTGCTCTCCATAACTGGATGTTCTTCTGGTAGAACACCCTTGTTTGAAATACAGAATGAAGTAGACTTCATCTTGCCAGGAGGGCTCAATACAATTGAGACCCATGTATTCGTCATCAGAGATGTTCCTTCTTTTTTCAGAACAGGCTTAATGAACAATGGCTTCTCAGAATCCGACGTGGTATCCATCGGTGCTACCCGTGCGACCATATCTTCATCGGGGCAGGTGTTGGATTTTTCGTTTATGAGCAGGGTTTCTATCCGTGCAATTTCACAATCTGATACTGGCTTAAATAAAGAAATGTTTTTTTTAGAAAACATCCCTTTGAATCAATCTGGAGAATTGAGGCTATTCTCTTCAATTACGGAACTGGTTGACATCTTGAGTGAAGATGTATTTGATCTTGAAATAAGAATAACATTAAGGAATGCAACACCGTTAGATTTGCAAAATAAACTTATCTTCAATTATGCTGTTTTCGATGTAGACAATTAGATATGGAAGGTCGATATAAATATATGGTTGAATTTCAGGTACCGAAGCCCTTTCCGGCAGAACTTGAAAAGATGGTCAGTGACCAGCGGATAGTTGTACACGACCTATTTGTCGAAGGAAAGTTATTATCCTATACCCTCGCCCAAGATAGATCTAAAGTCTGGGGCATTTTTTTTGCCGATTCTGAGAGCGAATTAATCACCCTCCTCGATCGCCTACCGATGACACCTTATATGCAGTTCGATTATACTGAACTCATGTTTCATGAGACTGTTCAGTTCATCCCTGCAATGTCATTAAACTAGGTTATCTACATGCCCATAACCAATAGAAAAGCCATACTCTTTATACTTGCTACTGTTAATTTTACGCACATAGTCGACTCGATGCTGATTATGCCACTGGGAGATATATTCATAGAAGAGTTTAAAATTTCTGCCAGCGAGTTTTCTTACTTGGTTTCGGCGTATGCCTTCGCAGCCTTTTTCTCTAGCATCTTAGGCACCTTCTTGATCGATCGATTCGATCGGAAGCAAGCATTCTTGACCGCCTATATAGGATTTGCCATCGGTACACTACTGTGCGCATTTGCCCAAGGTTATGAAATGTTGCTAGGACTTAGGTTCTTGACAGGATTATTTGGTGGCGTGATCGGAGCCATTGTATTATCGATTGTAAGTGATCTATACCTTTTCAAGGAAAGGGGTTCGGCTATGGGCGTTTTATTCGCCGCTTTTTCTGCTGCTTCCGCACTCGGAATTCCCATCGGTTTATTTCTGGCTGCTAAAAGCAACTGGCAACTGCCGTTTATGATAATCGGAATTCTGGGCTTGGTAATCTCAACCATCATCTACTTCGTATTCCCTAAGATGACCGACCACTTCTCTTCGATTTCAGAAAAACCCAGTATGATAAAAACGGTGACCGCCATCACCAGCGATAAGAATCAGGTCAATGCACTGATAGCAGGAGGCGTCCTCATTCTCGCACACTTCCTCATTATTCCATTCATCTCTCCATACATGATTAAAAATGTGGGATTTACTCAAGTAGAAATATCGTATCAGTTTTTCCTAGGAGGTGTAGCGACTATTTTTTCTGCTCCCCTTATCGGGCGGTGGACAGATCGCATCGGAGTCATGAAGGTCTTCTCAGTGTTGATGGTTCTATCTTTTATTCCTACCCTCTTGATAACCCACTTAAGTTTCGTCCCTATCTGGGTCGGCTTGTGCTATACTACCTTGTTTTTTATTCTAGCCAGCGGACGTATGATCGCCCCCAATGCACTTATCACAGCCGCGGCACCTACGGCTAATCGAGGCAGTTTTATGAGTGTCAAGTCTGCCTTGCAGCAACTGGCCATCGGTATGAGTGCCCTTATCAGTGGTCAGATTATCTACCTAGAAGATGATGCCTACTTCAATTATCATCTAGTGGGCTATCTCGCCATTGCCATAGGCATCGTTTCCATCTGGTTGGTTTCTAAAATTAAGGTAGCAGAAGGCAATTAACCTCCGGGAAGCTTAGAAGAATAATTGATTGAAATTATTCTATCATTATTAGAATTCCGTATCTTCCGATAAATACTTTTCAGAAGCGTGTTACCAGACCACCGTAGCGTGTAACTTAACGATAGACTAACCCGGGTGAGAAAAGATATTAGACATCGAGGATTGTGGGCATGGATGATGCT
>CAZFJO010000100.1:0-11953 GCA_964518915.1 uncultured Saprospiraceae bacterium | reverse complement strand
TTCTCCATTACATCCCTTCAAGACGATAAGTTAGATCCTGAACTTTACTTACCACAGTATAATCTTATAAAGTTGTTTCAGAAAGGAACATGGGCTTTAAAAGTAGATGGTTTTCTTATTATTGAAGATCATGAAGAGCCCATTGTTAAAAAAGGAGTTATGGGGCAAGAACTTATAAGTTTTCCTACAACCGTAATATCAAGTAAATCTGGGTATATATCGTTTGACAATAACGGGACTTTATTAAACCCTGAGGATATATCTGAGAAAGGCGCATTTACTAAAGAAAGGTTGGCTGATCTTTTACCTAGAGAATATGTTTCTGCAACAACAAGTGTGAAGCAAGAGTTTCAGCAACTTGAACCACAGGCATGGAGTATTCTGACGGCAGATAGGGAAGACCATATGGTAAGCCAGTTTAGATTAGATAAGCATACTTACTGTAGAGAGAAAGTTTATCTACATACAGATAAATCGTTTTATACAGTGGGCGATGAGATATGGTTCCAATTATACCTTTTAGATGGTTCACTGCATCAGCCTTCATCCTTCAGTAAGATCGTTTATGTAGAGTTGATTAATTCCGAGAAGCAGATCATAAATAGGGTTATAAAGTCGGTTGACAATGGAATAGCTAATTCTCATTTTCTGTTGCCGACCGATCTATATGAAGGAACATATTACTTGAGGGCGTATACGGAGTTAATGGCTCAGCATAAAGAAGAAGATCTTCATTTTAAAGAGGTTTATGTACAAGGAGTAAGGAAAGAGAGTTTGGTCAATCAGAAGAGTAAAATCGATGAGGAAGCAACAATTAGTGACAAACTCCAAGTAAGGTTTTACCCTGAAGGGGGTGATTTAGTTGCGGGATTTGAGAATAAGGTTGTTTTCGATATATACAATGAAAACAACGAGGCTGTTGGGTTTTCAGGGCACCTATACGATCACGATGGGAATCTTATAACACAAGTTGAATCAAGTGCACCAGGGTTAGGGTACTTTACATTTAAACCAAGTATAGAGTCTACTTATGTATTGAAGCCTCTACAAGAAGATGGTACAGAGTGGATACTTCCAGAAGCGAAGGATCACAACTCATACATGACTATTGAAAACAGGAGAGAAGAACACATCAGGATTGACGTAAATACCAAAGGCGATCCTGTAGATCCTCTTGTTCTTGTAGCCCATAGAAGGGGAGACGTAATCTTATATCTTCAAGATGTAGGCTCGCTTGATGGAAGGATGAAAGTTCTTAAAGAAGACTTACCACCAGGTCTTATTCACTTTACGTTATTTAACAGTGAAGGAAAGCCGCTTTCTGAAAGACTGGTTTTTAATGAAATGGGCGTAGAATTAGAACAATTAGTACTAGATGAAATCTCAGAAGATGTTGTGGGTGCAACTGAAGATGGGCGCAGAATGGCCCTGAGCAAAGAAGAGATGACTGGACTAGACAGCCTGGCCTATGTATCGATATCTGTAAGAAAGAATACACCTAGATTCGACATAGAAAATATACAGAGTTATCTGTATATGAATTCTGATTTGGATAGAATTATAAGCAACCCCGAAGAATTAATAGGGGATATGAATTATAAAAAGCGTTTTATTCTAGACTTACTTATGCTTAGTAGAGGGTGGAGGAGATTCGATTGGGATGAGTTGAAAAAAGCCCAAGACGTATTCGCTGCTATAGAAAAAGGAATTACCATTACAGGATACGTGTCAGAGATTAAAGATTCAGCGGATAGAGTAGAAGGCACTGTATCATTATCCATTCTAACTGAGGAGTTTTACAACGATGTTGTTGAAACTGATGTAGATGGAAATTTCATCTTTAAGAATGTTCCTTACAGTGATTCGTTGTACTATTTATTGCAGGCACGCAAGGGTGTCAACGAACAAGGAGAAATTGGGATGGATGGAAGTCGGCAGGTGAGGATCCACATTGTTGAGTCAGATGGGCCAGAAGTAAACTTTCTGCCAGCGACGCAGATGTCTCGTGGTGAAAGTCGAGGTAATTTCTTGATGACACTCAATCGAGCTAAAGGGATTTACGATGATATATCAATGTCAATAGATGTGGACGAAGTAGTTATTAAAGACAGAAGAAAAAAACCGGATACCAGAGGAAGAGGATACTGGGATATCGATGATTATGATTGGATACCACAAGAAGTACCTGCAGTGAATTTCGCGCAGACCATTGCACCGCGGATACAGATTCTGAATAAGGGATTGACCTTTACAAGCAACGGTACATACGGCGGGGTAGAGGATCAGAAGCTCGCAGGGAAATTGTTTTATTTCGGCACCAATAAACTAAATGAAATCATCAGAATACCTCTAAGTATTGTCATCAATGGACAACTCCAGAAACATCATGGTAGGTTCCTAGGATTGACCATGGATAATATAAAATATATGTCAGCGGGTAAAGGCTTTATTTCTGTAGTGACCTATCCTGGGGGTAGCAGGAATAAAATGAAGTCACTAGAAAATGGAGTCCTTGCTTATATACATCCCGAGGCTGATAAATTCAGAAGCTTCTACGAACCACTTGCGTATAGTAATGCACCAGAATCAGCTTATGGGTTTAATAGGACCTTGCAATGGATGCCCGATATTGTCCTTAAAAATAATCAAGATTTCATCATTAACTTAGATTCCATCAGCGATGACGAAGATGTAGAAGTTGTGGTAGAAGGAATTACAGCAGGTGGGAACCCACTATACTTGTCTAAGATAATAAAGGCAGAAAAATAGATGAAGAAAGAAGCGTAAAACGCTATTCTTTTAGCTTAAAGTCAAATGTCACTATTTTAAAAATCTGATACCCTGTTTTCGGATCAACGTTGACAAGCGTCATATCTACATCTACTGTGTCAGATTCTTCTTTTTCAGTACTGTCAAATGAAACCATAATCTTGCCTTCCTTACCAGGGGCTATTTTACCTCTCGTCCAATCTAGTTTGGTACATTCGCAAGCAGATACAATCTCTATCTCCACGCTTTCTTTACTGTCATTTAGAAAGATATACTCAAATTCTCTTTTGTCTCCTTTCTTTAATTCACCCAAAGAGAAATGTTCTTTATCGAACTTCAGAAACTTGTTGCTATCCATTTGAGCGGAAGCTAGAAAAGGAAGAATCAAGAATAATAATACCGGATAAATCTTCATATCTAAATTGTACTTACAGAATGTATAACATAATAATGCAGAATTAATTTTTTTCTTATTGCTAATAAAAGGTTAAAGCCATTATTTTCGCGAGGATTTTTAAGTCTTTTAAACAATGTTATAGATTTCTCATTTAGTATCAGAACATATTTAAAGCAATGGAATATAGAAAATTAGGACGTACAGACATAGATGTTTCAGTTATCTGCTTAGGAACCATGACGTATGGTGAGCAGAATACGGAGGCTGAAGGGCATGAACAGATGGATTATGCGGTAGAACAAGGAGTTAACTTTTTCGATACTGCAGAAATGTATGCTGTGCCTGGTAGGAAAGAAACACAGGGCCTTACAGAAGAGATTATAGGAACTTGGTTTAAATCCAGAAACAATAGGAATGATATTATACTGGCAACCAAGGTTACAGGACCTTCTGACAGCTTTAAGCATATAAGCGATAATCTAGGATTTAGCAAGAACCGGATTTTAGAAGCCATAGATCTTTCCTTGTCAAGATTACAGACTGATTATGTAGACCTGTACCAGCTTCACTGGCCAGAAAGAAAAACCAATTATTTCGGTCAGAGAGGCTATAGTAGGCACGATAAAAAGTGGGAAGATAACTTTCAAGAAGCATTAGAGACTTTAGATGAGTTGATAAAAATAGGTAAGATCAGATCGTACGGTATATCTAATGAAAATCCATGGGGATTGCATAGAACACTTATGTTGTCAGAAACCAAGGCACTACCGAGATGTGCAAGTATCCAGAATCCATACAACTTACTCAATAGATTATATGAAGTAGGTATGTCAGAGTTCGGTATACGAGAGGAGGTAGGGCTACTGGCCTATTCTCCGATGGCATTCGGTTTATTATCAGGGAAGTACCACAAGGGACTAGACACGGAAGATAGTCGCCTCAATAAGTACAAAAAGTTAGCGCGATACAACAGTGACAATTGCCATAAAGCAACACAGATGTACATGGATATTGCAGAAGAGGCTGGAATGACAATCGCACAGATGTCCTTGGCTTTCATCAATCAACAACCATTCGTCACTTCTAACATAATAGGGGCTACCACCATGACTCAGTTACAAGAAAATATAGCTTCTATCGATATAAAGCTTCCTCGCACAATAATAAAGAAGATAGAGGCCGTACATGATATGATACCTAATCCAGCTCCTTAAGTAGTAGGCGTTTCATCATACAATGTTTCATTGTTGATTCTCAGTATGGATAAGTGTATTGATTTCCCCAGATTCATAGCAGGGTAGGAAGGGTGTTTAATGGTAACTACTTCTCCTTCTAGCTTTTCTTTCATTTCATCGAGGTCTAAGCCATTTTCGAGTCCTCTATTGATATAATAGACCTTATCATTTCCTTCAATTCTTAAGCATAAGTCATGGACGCCACCTTCAAAGACAGCGTCCACTTTTCCTTCTACAATACTCAATTCTGATTCTGGAAGTATAGGGACTTTAAGATAGTTGATCAATAAAAATCCCATAAGCGCAATCCCTAAGATAGAAGCAAAAATAACTTGAATACTTCGTTGTTCTTTCTTAGAGGGGGCCATAGAAAATTGGTTTTATTCGACTGATTTCTTATGTAATCCTAACGCTACATTGTCAAATGTTATTGTTTCTTCTTCTACCTTAACTGTCTTCCAGGTCATTTTTTTCTTCTTGTCTTTTTTCATTTTTGTTTCAGACTGGAGAAGCATGCCAGACATATTGTTCACTTGGTTCTTGTAGTCAACAGGCATAATGTTTTCGAAGCCGGATAGGAATTTTTTGAGGTCTACGTCAAGCTCGTTAGTCATATAACCTTTTCCTTCTGTCTCATTATCTTCGAACTTGTACTCATCACACTTGTATCCAAGTATTTTCTTGGTTTTACCGGTCTTCGTTACTTTGAATTCATTTTCATCGAATACCTTTTCGTCTGACATAGCAGCCATTCCACCTAACATTGTTGTAAATGCAGGTATCGCTTGTGCCGTGGTCTTACCGTCTTTATATCCATATATAACCATAGCATCGTTTTCTGTATCCATGACGATCATGCTTTTGTCGTCTTTATTGTAACTAACAATTCCCATAATTTTAGAATTATCGCTAAACAGGTATGAGATCTTATTCTTCTTTTTATCGTAGTCGGTTATGGCCACATCTATTTTGGTATTAAAATCGTAGGAAGGAGGTACATTGGCTGCTTGATTCATTCCACCTAAGAATTGAGCATAACTTTCTCCAGCTTTTTCCCAATTTACAGATCTACCGGCCTCTTTTTCACTTTCTTCATAAGATGATCTCAACATATCGTCCATTGCTTTTTCAATCGGCTTAAATGCCCTTCTGGCAATCTCTTCAGAAAGTTCTTCCACCAGCTTGTCTTCAGCTTTTCTTTCGAGTTTATCCTTGGTTCTCTTCTTAAGCCTGTCGAATAGTTGAGCATTCAACCCACTAGAAAATAGAATAGCTAGCACAAAAGTTAAACATATCGTATTGCGCGTTTTCATATTGGTCATTTTTAATATAATGTGAATTTAATTAATCTTACGTTCATCCTTATGTTCCGGTAAGAAATAAATGGTAAATCAGTTTTGCCAAAAATTATTAAAAATCCTGTCTAACTTGTTTCTGATGTATACCTTATTACTTTTGTGAATGGAATGAAACGATCTATTTTAGATGAAACCCTTAATGGAGATGTACATTAACATTCAATCAGCAGCATTATAGTGTGTGTATCATGAACAATGCAGATAAAGGCCTGATATAGAAGGTTATGTAATTCATTAATAAGGTAATTTAGATTGATTTAAATATTTTCAAGACGGTTATAAAGAGTATTGTGGAATTTAGAAATAAAATTGAAAAACTTTTTCTCTACAGAAAACTGCCAGAGTTAATTGATCTTAACAATATCAAGGAAAAAGAACGAGATGTACTTCTAGAATCCTTATATGCCTTGCAAGAATCCATTTATACCTTGGACGCGCACCTGGAAGGATACTGGACATTAGATGAAAAGGAGATGGAGCATTGCTGGAATAATATCTATCAGCAGTTATCAGACGTAGGGATTCCTGAAAGTATGCACGATGATTTCTGCCAAGAAATTTATATGTACGAAAAACATGAAATAGGTCAGCGTACGGGTCTTAATGTTTTAGATTTGGACCTCTTACATTTCTATTCTGTTAAAAGCTGTGACGTAAAGCTCATGAGACGGATCATTTACTATAAATATCCTCAATTATCTCAAGTGCTGCCTATAGAAATATGGGAATCTTATGATCTTATTACTGAGTTCAACGATGACATAGAAGATTATTATGAAGACCTAGAGACCAATAATGGCAATCGTTTCTTGATGAGCGTACAGAAATTAGGAACAGAGGAAACTATGGCTATTTTTAGTGAAGGCCTTAAGAATTCCTATAATGTCTTCCTAGAGATTAAAAACACTGATTTCGAACATCATCCTTGGATCGAGAAAGAAACACAGGTTGTATACAGAGATACGGTTGCTCTTTTAGAGGCTAGAATTGACCGAATTACAGCTGAAAACCTGTATATTAAATCCTAATTTAAATTGTAATGTTCTGAAAACCAAGTAATTCACATGTGTGGATTATTCTGATATCAATATATTATTTATATAAGATTTTCCTATATCTTTGCGCGTTATGAGGTTACGAACATTGCAGATAAAAGGGTTTAAGTCATTCGCTAATGACACAGTATTAAACTTCGACGAAGACGTAATAGGTGTTGTAGGGCCTAATGGAGCGGGTAAATCTAATATAGTTGATGCTATAAGATGGGTGCTCGGAGAGCAGAAAAGTAGAGAGCTAAGGCTAGAAAAGATGTCAGACATCATTTTTAACGGCACCAAAAGCCGCAAAGAAGCTGGTGTAGCTCAAGTTGCCTTGACATTTGACAATACGAAGAACATCCTTCCTACAGAATATCAATCTGTAACCATCTCAAGACATCTTTTCAGAAATGGAGATTCTGAGTATAGACTTAACAATGTAGCCTGCAGACTTAAAGACATCAAGTCCCTATTTATTGATACAGGCATCGGATCTAACTCGTATGCGATCATTGCACTCGGAATGGTGGACGATATCCTTGCTGATAAGGATAATGCAAGGAGAAAGATGTTTGAGCAAGCTTCGGGCATATCTAAGTACAAGACTCGGAAGAAAGAAACCTTATCGAAACTCAAGAGTACATCAGAAGATCTAGACAGGATAGAAGATCTACTTTTCGAGATAGAGGGAAACCTAAAAAGCTTAGAAAAACAAGCCAGACGTACTAAGCGATATTTCGAGATAAAAGATCAGTATAAAGAGCTTGCTATACAGCACAGCCTCAGGTCGATATCAACACTTAAAGAGCAGTACAAGAAACTGGGTGATACGATCGTACAACAAGAATCGGAGTATAGAGATCTGCTTACAAGTCAGAAGAACATAGAAGCAGAGATAGAATCCATGAAGGGGAGCAACCTTAACAATGAAGAAGAACTCTCCACGAAACAAAAAGAATTAAATACCTTAATCAATGATCTTCGTGAAAATGAAAATCAGAAGAACTTATCGATCCAGAAACTTGAATTCAGAAATCAAGAGTTGACTCAGATAAACGCTGATTTAGAATCTGGTAAAAAGGAAATAGAAGGTATACAAGCTTCGCTAGTTTCATTAGAGAATAGGGTAGCGCAAGAATTAGTCATTGCAGATGAGAAGAAGCAAGCAGCTGCAATAGCTAAAGAAGATTATGACAAGAAAAGATCGGACTATGTCTCGGTTAGAAACGATGCCGATACTTTTACGAAAGAAAAAGAAAAGTTATTCAACACGCTTTATGATTCGGAAAAGCAACTAGCCATATGTCAGACCAGACACGAGAACGTAGACGCTGAGATGGTTAGGATCGATGCGCTTCTTTCTTCCGCGACTGCAGACAAGAGCGGAGCTGAATCAAACCTTCAATCAATTACACAGATTGTAGCTCAAGTTCAAGCAGAAAGAGACAAGGAACTTGCGAGGATCGAAAAGGGAAAAGAGAATATCCAAGACGTTCAAGCGAAGATTGAAGGTACTAAAAGGGCACTCTCGAGCATGTACAGGCAGAAGGATGCTGCCAGCAATGAATACGATCTGGTAAAATCCATGGTAGACTCTTATGAAGGATTTCCTGCCTCAATAAAATTCTTATCCTCTAAATGGGACAAGAAAGTTCCCATTCTTTCCGACTTGCTAGATGTAAAGGATGGATACAAAGCTGTACTCGAACAATATCTAGATCAGAGACTGAATAGCTTCGTAGTCGATAAACTAGAAGATGCTAAATCCGCCATTTCTCTACTGAGAAAATCACAGCAAGGAAAAGCCAGTTTTTTGATTTTGGATAAGGTGTTGCCTGCTTCTGGCACAAAAGAAGGAGGTTTTCCCGGTTGTATTTCTGCTCGTTCTGTAGTGACTGTAGAGAAAAAATATGAATCCCTGCTGGATAACTTACTGCACAATGTCCTTATTGTAGAAGATGAGAACATGGATATTACCCTAGACCAAGGAGATGAACGCACCATTTTATCAAAAGAAGGCCAGTACATAAGAAGAGGGTACACCTTACAAGGAGGATCCGTAGGGTTGTTCGAAGGGAATAAGATAGGAAGAAAGAAAAACTTAAAGACACTTACTCAGAATATTAAAAAATATGAATCTGAGATAGAGACTAATGAAGCATTGCTTAAGAACCTAGAATCTGAGATAGAGAAATTAAAATCTGGATTTACAAGGAACCAACTCAATGCCATAGATGTGTCCCTCAAAGAAGAAAGAGAAAAATTACTCAGTGCCCAGTTCTTGGTTAATTCATTTAATAAGGACTTAGAAAAGAATCTTGCTGAGAAAAAAAGGCTAGAAAATGACCGCAATAACTTAAGCAATCAACTTGCCAAGCTTGAAGAAACTAAGAAAGTTACTCAACAGAAAATCAACACCCTAAGCCAGGGACGATTGTTTACCGATGAAGAGCTTGAGAAGATGAATCAAGCGGTCTTAGAGTCTCAAGAAAAGTTCAACAACCTGAATATAGAAGCGATTCGACAGTTTAACCTTTATGACAATCTGAAGAAGGATTATGATTTCAAGAAACAACAGAAGCAAGATTTAGAGAAGAAATCATCAGGCCACGATGCTAAGAAAGATTCAATAAAAGTAGAGCTTGAAGAGTTGCGGTTGAAAATCAATAATCTAGAAACGGCATTATCAGAACAATACACACTAAGAGATGCGCAGAGAGCATCACTCAGTCAAGTAGAAAAAGACTATTATTCTGCTCGTAATATTATCAATGAGAAAGAGGATGAAAGCAAGAAGATCAATCGTTCATTAAATCAGAAACAAGTCCAGGTCAACGAGCTTAAAGACAAGTACAACGATGTGAAATTCAACATCAGTGGTGTAAGCGAGAGGTTAAAAATTGAATTCAATATTCAACTTAATGACATCATAAATGATCCGGTAGAAGAAACCATGCCTTTCGAAGAACTGGGGCAGAAGGTCGAAAAAATGAAGTATAGGATATCTAACTTCGGTGAGATAAATCCTATGGCGGTTACTGCTTATGAGGAGATGAAAGAGAGGTACGATAGCATCTATGCACAGAGAGAAGACATTCTTGATGCTAAGCAGTCACTTATACAGACAATAAACGAGATTGAAAATACAGCTACAGAGCAATTCATGGATGCCTTTATGAAAGTGCGCGAAAACTTTATAGAAGTATTCCAGAGTCTATTCAGTCAAGGTGATAGGTGTGATCTTATCTTGCTTGACCCTCAGAATCCATTGGATTCTCAGATTGAAATCATTGCTAAGCCTAAGGGTAAGAAGCCTCAATCACTGTCACAGTTATCAGGAGGCGAGAAGACGCTGACAGCAACGGCGTTGTTGTTCTCTCTCTACTTACTTAAGCCTGCCCCTTTCTGTATTTTTGATGAGGTAGATGCACCGCTAGATGATGCTAATATTCAGAAATTCAACAAGATCATCAAGAAGTTTTCAGAACAGTCTCAGTTTATCATTGTAACCCACAATAAGTCGACAATGGCTGCTGTAGATGTGTTGTATGGGGTATATATGCAAGAACAAGGTATATCTGGAGTATCGCCTGTAGACTTCAGACAATATGATCATGAACCAGTGTTAGAGGTTGTCAATAACTAAAAAAGAATAATCAATCAGAGTTATTAAAGGATGCTAAGGAGCATCAGCAATGGCAACAGTAATGGTCTTAGGATCGTGCACATGTACGGGTAATTGATCCAAGTATTGTACTATGTTATCTCTTACAATGTTGTATTCGGCCAAGTGATTTCCTTTCATTGCTTCAGTAGAAGGGAAGTTCTCTTTTAAATGATTGATCTGTCTGCCGTTCTTCCAGAATCTAAAACATACATGCGGGCCAGTTGCTAGGCCAGTAGAACCTACATAACCGATTACATCCCCTTTGTTCACAATTGCTCCAGGTAGTATCCCCTTAGCGAATCTACTCATATGTAAGTATTGTGATTCATATGTTTTATCATGCTTTATCTTAACATACTTGCCATTAGGACGCGTATAATAAGCTTCCACAACCATACCGTCAGAAACGGCTCTAATCGGATCTCCATGTCGTGCAGCGTAATCTGTACCTAAGTGTGGAATCCTTCTCTTTTTGATAGGATGAAACCTCGAATATGAAAAATAGCTCGAAATCCAGGAGTACTTAACAGGAGCAAGAAGATATGCGTCTTCATACGGTCTTCCATCTATATCGAAATAACCTCCTTGATTCTCCTTTTCGTAATAAATCGAGTAATGTTCTTTTCTTTTATCTTTCCAGTAAACACCGAGTACCTTTCCTAGTGTTACCGGCTTACCATCTATATAGTTTCTTTCAAAGATCACCTTGAACTCGTCACCTTTCTTGACGTGCTGGAAACTTACAGAGGAAGCAAGCGCATCTTCCATCAGTTCTACCAGTGCTCGATCTTGTCCTTCTCCGACAATGGCGTCCTTAAGATTACTCATAACTCTTCCAGTTGCGGTCTCTACGCACGTAGTAAATTCTCTCTCGTATATTTTAACATCCACAGATTCTCTAAAATCATAAAGAACGAATCTCAATGGATCTGGCTCAAATGCGAGTGCAACTACATCACCACAGATAGACTCTCTAACCAAACTGTACTTTCTCCCTGGTTTAATTTTTCTTACAGCATATATGTCTTCTGCTTTTCTCTGTGCTTCTGCAACAAGAGAATAAGAAAAGCCTGCATTGTGCAATATGTCACCTATGAAATTCTTGTCATCTAGGGTAGCATCTTCTAAGTAATAATCATCGATAGACAATCCATATCTATTGATGCCTACAATGTTGTCATTGTATTCTACTTCAGGTTGAGCAGTATGGTCGGAGGTATTGTCGCCTTGCAGTTTTATAAACCTATACGCGCCTACAAGCAAGGAGCATAATAGCAACACGAATAAGCAATCTAGTGCTAGCGTTTTATATCTAGGTGTACGGAAGTTCAAGTCAAAAGAATTTTGTAGTTTTGTATAAGACCCACATATATAGATATTCTCATAATTTCATTGTGGTTATCAACAGATTACAAGCAAATTCTATGCAGGAATTCACGATTTGTATGAATAAATACTAAAATTGATTCAAAATGGAAGCTATCCGTCCC
>CAZFJO010000099.1:0-12004 GCA_964518915.1 uncultured Saprospiraceae bacterium | reverse complement strand
TTCCCTACCAGCAATTTTTCATCGGAGCAAGAAAGGTACATATGAGCCAGAAAATTCACTGATTTTAGTGTTTAAAGGTGATAAAAAGACATAAAAATGAAAAACTATGCATTAATAATGATCATTATATATCCATAATTGGTCAGAATAACTATTTTTGCGAAAATTTTCTAGGAACTATGGGAAAGAGCAGAAGGCCGAATAGAAAGGCACAAGAAGAAACATTAATTGACATTGTCGACGCAAGAGACAATGCTCAGAACTATTTCGATGACAACAAAAACAAGGTGATCGGAGCTGCAGCAGTAATCTTAGGTTTAATAGCCTTAGCTGTTGTTTATTTCAACTTTATAAAAGCTCCAGCAGAGCAAGCTGCTAAGGAAGCTATGTATAAGGCCGAAGAACAATTTGCCAGAGATTCATTTGCATTAGCGCTAGAAAACCCTGGCGGTGGACTAGGAGGATTTCTTGACATCATCGACGAGTACTCCGGTACAAGCTCAGCGAACCTTGCTAAGTACTATGCAGGAATATGCTACCTTAATCTAGGTAAGTACGAAGTGGCTGCAGAATATCTTGAAGAATACAGTGCTTCTGGAAGTGTAACACCGACTATGAAGAATGGCGCACTTGGTGATGCATATTCTGAACTAGGAGATTTCGATAAAGCCTTATCACAATACAAGAAGGCTTCAAGTGGAGACAATGAATTGCTGACACCTTACTACCTTATGAAATTGGGTCTGCTTTCAGAAAAGCAAGGCAATACAGAACAAGCAGTTACTGCATACAATAGAATTAAGGAAGATTTTCCTAACAGTTCTGAAGGAAATAGAATAGATCGATATATCTCGAGATTGCAGTAATCGTTCTTATAAAATATTTTATAAAAGAGCTTATTCTTCTGGGTAAGCTCTTTTTTTTTATTCAGAAATATTGCGCACGAAAATCAAGTCTTTCTATATTTATCCTTCTACATCTAATTTAAATCATAAGTACATGTCAAGTAAAGATAAAAACCTCTCAGAAGTAGAACTTCCGTCTCTGAATCAACCTGACCAACTACACATAGGAATCGTGGTATCAGAGTGGAATGATGACATAACCTTGCCGTTGAAAGATGGATGTTACGCTACCCTACTTAAGGCAGGTATTCTAGAAGACAACATCCATGTTGTGACGGTCCCTGGTGCTTACGAACTTCCGCTAGGTGCAAGACTACTTGCAGGAAAAGAAAAGCTCGATGCCGTTGTCTGCATCGGCTGTGTAATAAAAGGAGAAACAAAACACGACGAGTATATCAACAATGCTGTGGCACAAGGAATTATGAATCTAGGCTTGTCTTCAGGCAAACCAGTCATATATGGTGTCTTAACTCCTAATTCTAAGGAGCAGGCAATAGCAAGAGCTGGTGGCAAGCACGGGAATAAAGGAGTAGAAGCAGCAGCAACAGCCTTGCGAATGATCGGTTTATCACAAGAATTAAGTCAACAAAAACAATCCATCGGATACTAACTACTATACTATGCGCATTTCAATCATTGAAACAGGGTTTTTTAAATTAGACGGTGGAGCTATGTTTGGCGTTGTTCCTAAATCGATGTGGAACAGGTTAAATCCTGCTGATGAGAAAAATCTATGCACATGGGCCATGCGTTGCTTACTGGTAGAGGAAGGCGACAGGAAGATTTTAATTGATACAGGAATAGGGAATAAGCAGAATGAAAAATTCAGGTCCCACTTCGAACCACACGGAGTAAAAACCTTGATCTCTTCTCTTGCTGATCACGGTGTTACACCAGAAGATATAACCGACGTCTTGCTGACCCACATGCACTTCGATCATATCGGCGGTGCCATCATCAGAGACGGCGACCATCTCATTCCTCAATTCCCTAATGCTACTTACTGGAGCAACGAACAACATTATAAGTGGGCCATAGACCCCAATCCTCGAGAAGCAGCCAGTTTTCTAAAAGAAAACATCCTGCCTCTGAAAGAACATAAGGTACTGAAATTCATAGATGTGGAGCAAGGCGTATCCTTTACCGATAGAATCTCCTTACACTTCGTCTATGGGCATACAGAGGCGATGATGCTTCCACATATCAAGATGGATGATGGAAGAACACTCATCTATACAGCGGACTTAGTTCCTTCTTCCCATCACGTACGTATGCCTTATGTCATGGCTTATGATATCCGTCCACTAGACACATTAAAGGAGAAATCAGAACTGTACGAGCGGGCTTCAGGAATGGATGCAATTTTCTTATTCGAGCACGACCCAGCTGTTGAGGCAGGCGTTTTAAAGAAAGATGATAGGGGTAGATGGAAGCTGGGTTACGGTGGAGATCTAGCCATTATTTAAATAAGATACTATGCTTAAAAACCTAACCACGGAAATACGATGGGCGTTTATATTTTCTGCGTTGACAATTCTCTGGATGGCCATCGAAAAATCACTGGGATATCATGGAGAGAACATAGCTGGATATCATAAATTCACTTTCTTATTTATTCCAGTTACATTCTTGATTTACTTTCTCGCCTTGAGGAATACTCGGAACAACAGGGGCGGCATCACTACGTATAAAGAATCCTTGGTTTCAGGAATGCTGATATCCATATTTATAGCCATTCTTGCTCCTGTGACGCAGATGATTATACACAATTATGTAACTCCAGATTTCTTAAGCAATCTATCCCATTATGCGGTATCCGTAGATGGAATCGATGCCGACGAGGCCGATTCATTTTTTACGGTTTCTAATTATATGAAACAGACAGCCATACGAGCGCCTATAACTGGAACAGTTATAACCCTCCTTCTTTCCCTCATCATCAGAAATGATCAATGAGCCGGGTGAAAACTTAAGCGCTTACCTCCGCCCTGTATAAAAAATCCATCATCTCTGTAGCAAGTCCTCCCATTGACAATCGTTTCTTTAACCTTCCCTTGCATCGTTCTTCCTTCTAGGGGCGACCAACCACACTTGTATAAAATGTTATCTGTGGATACAGTCCATTTTTCTTGCAGGTCTACAAGGATCATATCTGCATAATACCCCTCTCGTATATACCCTCTTTCAGCAAGTCTAAAACATCTTGCAGGATCATGACACATCTTCTGTACAATCTGTTCCAAGCTCATCTTACCCTTGTGGTAATATGACAACATGAGATTAAGCGTATGCTGTATCAAGGGCAGTCCAGAAGGTGCTTGAGGATATGGCTTGTTCTTCTCTTCTATGGTATGTGGTGCATGATCCGTAGCAATAATATCAATTCTTCCATCGAGGACTGCTTGAAATATAGCATCTCGATCTGAAGGCTTCTTGATGGCTGGGTTACAGATTATTTTATTTCCCAGTTGAGGGTAGTCCTCTTGAGAAAAGTACAAGTGATGCACACATGCTTCAGAGGTGATTTTCTTTTCTTCCAGCGGAATATCATTCCTGAATAAAGACAATTCCTTCTCTGTCGTAATGTGTAATATATGGAGCCTTGTACCGTGCTTCTGTGCAAGATCTCTAGCATAAGATGAAGATATATAGCACCCTTCTTCTGACCGTATCATAGGATGATGGATGGCAGAAAGAGCATCTCCATACTTCTCCGCATAAATCAACTTATTGTTTCTAATCGTAGCCTCGTCCTCACAATGTGTTGCAATCAGCATAGGTACCTGAGAAAACAATCCTTCCAGTGTCACAGGATCATCCACCAGCATATTGCCTGTACTAGATCCCATAAAAGCCTTGATGCCACATACGGTCGTTTCATCTGTTTTTAAAACCTCCTCTAAGTTGTCATTGCTGGCACCCATAAAGAAAGAGTAATTGGTATAGGCCGTTCTGGCTGCGATGTCATATTTCTCTTGTAAGGCAGTCTGAGTCAATGCAGGAGGCTTAGTATTAGGCATTTCCATAAATGAGGTTACCCCTCCTGCCAGGGCCGCCCTAGATTCTGTTGCTATATTTCCTTTATGTGTCAGACCTGGTTCACGGAAGTGTACTTGATCGTCTATTATTCCTGGCATGACTACTTTTCCACTTGCATCTATCTCTTCTGCGACACCTTCTATTACCCCCCCAATCTTTGAAATTCTATCGTCAACAATTTCTATATCTCCTTCTTTAATTGAGCCTTCATTGATATACCTGACATTCTTAATAATTTTCTTCCTCATACCGCTAAGGTAAGTTATCCTTACTTAATGAACGATAAAAAATACTAAATGAGAAGTTCCATCTTCTTAACTATATTCGCATTATTATTAACCATGTTATAAGAAAATCATGACAGAGAATAAGCACATGACATCACAAGAACTGATGGCACTTGAAGACAAGTATGGCGCGCACAACTACCATCCGCTTCCTGTTGTTTTATCTAAAGGAAAAGGAGTGTATGTCTGGGATGTTGAAGGAAAGAAGTATTTCGATTTCCTTTCTGCCTATTCTGCTGTCAACCAAGGTCATTGCCATCCGCGTATTATCAACGCCTTGACAGAACAGGCGCAAGAACTTACACTGACATCAAGGGCATTTTACAACGATCAATTAGGCAAGTACGAAAAATTCTTGACGGCGTATTTCGGTTACGAAAAGGTACTTCCTATGAATACCGGTGTAGAAGCGGTAGAAACGGCACTGAAGCTATGCCGAAAATGGGCGTACACGAAGAAAGGCATTCCAGAAAACAAAGCGAAAATTGTATTTGCTTCAGGCAACTTCCACGGTCGTACGATGGCTGTTATATCAGCAAGTGTCGATCCAGATTCTACCAAAGGTTTCGGGCCTTATATGCCTGGTTATGAAATTATACCTTACAATGACTTAGAAGCACTCAAGGCATCTCTTGAAGATCCTAATGTTGCTGGGTTTATTGTAGAGCCCATCCAAGGTGAAGCGGGTGTCGTTGTACCTGACGCCAACTATCTTCCAGAAGTAAAGCGCCTGTGTACAGAGAAAAATGTTCTTTTCATAGCAGATGAAGTTCAGACTGGTATCGCACGAACCGGTAGGCTGCTTGCTACATGTGGGAACTGTACGTGTTCTGGAAAATGTGAAAACAATTACGAAACCAAGGCAGACATCTTAGTTCTAGGAAAGGCCATATCTGGTGGTGTATTTCCAGTTTCTGCAGTACTTGCTGATGATGAAATCATGCTTTGTATTAAACCAGGCGAACACGGTTCTACTTTTGGTGGAAACCCACTTGCGTGTGCTGTTGCGACAACCGCACTGCAGGTTATAGACGACGAAGGGCTTTCTCAGAATGCAGAAAGATTGGGAATTATATTCAGAGAGCGTATGCAACAACTCGTGGATAAGAATGACATTGTCACACTGGTACGAGGAAAGGGCCTACTTAATGCCATTGTTATTAACGACACTGAAGACAGTAAGACGGCATGGAACATTTGCGTAAGCCTAAAAGAAAACGGCCTACTTGCTAAGCCTACACATGGCAATATCATCCGTTTCGCTCCTCCCCTCGTAATGACAGAAGAAGAGATTCATCAGTGCTGTGATATCATCGAAAAAACCATTGTAGAATTCGAGAGATAATCAATCTTAGGTGGCGATTTCTCTCATTTATATGGGTAATTCGATAAAACAAAAGTGAAGTTTCTTAATTGAAGGTGTTAAAGATGAAATAAATCACATATTTATTACGTATATATTACCAGTACTGATAATATATTCAGACATTTGTGTCTGGATTTAAGAGACTTTCGAATCGTTGTATACCAGAAGCAATCCCTTAAATTTATTTTTCGATCGCATGAAATGGCGAAGACGCAATTTATGAAACACACGCTTTCCTTCCTATCCCTGTTCTTTCTTGTCCCGTATATTCAAGCTCAGTATACCCAGGATTTTCATACCCCTGAGGAATTATACCACTTAAGTAGACATTTATATGAAGAAGGAAATTACGGACCAGCAGCCATAGCTGGCAACGAATACCTGAACTCAGAGCACGTATTCAACCATTACATATCTCCGGAGTACAGAGAAGAAATCTTATCCATCATTAAACTTTCTGGGCTCGCTCTGAAGACGCCCGAATCAGAAAATCAATTGATCACCTTCATTAAAGAGCACTACCCTGATCCATCATCGTATGACGCTATTGTTGCACTCGGCAGCCTCTATTATAATGAAAGAAAATACGATCAGAGCATAGCATATTATGAAAAAATCGACCTCGGATTGCTTCCTGATGAAATCAGTTCTGAAGCGAATTTCAAGTGTGGTTATTCTCATTTTGTCTTAAAGGAGTTCGTCGATGCTAAAGAAAAATTTGGTGCAAGCAAGGAAATAAGAAATAGGTACTTCTACCCTAATAATTATTACTATGGAATGATCCAGTACTTCGATGGGGATTATGCTGGAGCCGTACAGACTTTTAAGCGGGTAGAAAATTCATCGGCGTATAGCCCACTGATTCCTTACTATATCTGTCAGATCTATTTCGCCCAGAATCAATTCGATGAATTGATATCCTATGGAGAGCAGAAAATCCTACAGGCCAATGTGCAGCGCAAGAACTTCATCCGATTGCTTTTAGGACAGGCGTACTTCCGTGAAGGCTTGTACCAGAAAGCCTTGCCGCATCTAGAATATTATGAAGCCCATACAGACAAGCTCACTAAGGAAGAATTCTACCAGCTTGCGTTTACGCAATATCAACTCGGACTTTATGAAAAGGCAGTAGATAATTTCCGTGAGATTGCACTGCTTAACTCGAAGCTGGGACAGCTGGTTAATTATTACATTGCAGACTGTTACCTACAACTGGATGATAAAACTTCTGCAAGAACGGCTTTTAAGAAAGTTATGGATATGTCATTCGAACCTCGTATGACAGAAGAAGCAACCTTTAATTTTGGAAAAATTTCAGCTGAGCTCAACTTCGACAGAGAAGCCATCAATACACTAGTGGCGATTCCGGAATCATCTCCTTTTTACAGAAAATCAAGAAGCATCGTTAATGACCTTTTACTGAATTCTGAAGATTTCGAAAACAGCATTGCCATTATAGAATCTCTAGGACGATTAGAACCAGATTTAGAAGACACTTATCAGATTATAAGCTTTAAAAGAGGGATACAATTATTCAACGATGGCAACCTCGACAACAGCAAGGTATATTTCGAGAAGTCCCTCCGCTACCCTAACGATGTTCGATTGGTTACACAGACTCAATTCTGGAAAGCATACATGCAATCTGTAGAAGGGAATCTAGCGGAGAGTATTGATGCATTTGACGTATACTTCACCATGAGTAATGGCCTGAGTGGATTACCAGAGGAGTCTTCTCCGTATATAGCGCATTATACCCAAGGATATAATTACTTGAAAAATGAAGCGTATGGGAAATCGTCTTTCCATTTTAAGAATGCTATAGTAGGAATCAACCTCATCCGTGAAGAAATAGGCAATGAATACATTCTTAAGCGTATTCTACCAGATGCTCTACTCAGAGCTGGGGACTGCATGTTTAAAAACAATGCTTACGAGGAAGCCCTTATCTATTACAATCAATCGATCGATAGAAATGCAACGGGGTTCATGTACGCCATGTTTCAGAAAGGCCTTATCCAAGGTTTATTGAATCAACCTTACGAAAAAATCTTAACCTTGGAAGACCTCAGTCGCAAGTATCCAGCATCAGAGTATGCAGATGACGCCCTGTTATCACTAGGTGACACCTACTTGAACCTAGGAAATACAGGTCCAGCTTCCATCTCATACAATCGAATCATCACTTATTATAAAGGCAAGAGCAATCTGATCAATGCTGCTTACCTTAAGCTGGGTTTAATAAGCTACAATCAAGGAGATTCGGATCAAGCCTTGCTCTATTACAAGGAAGTCTTCAACAACAATCCGAATAGTAAAGAATCACAAGAAGCGCTCATATCCATTGAAGAAATTTATATAGATGATCTGGGGCAGACTGAGGATTATTTCGCTTTCTTGGGCACCATACCAGGGTATGAGGTTTCGGCATTTGCTAGAGACAGTCTTAACTATCAGATCGCTAAATCTCAGTATGATGATGGAGAGTATGAGAGGTCTATTTCCTCTTTCGACAAATATTTAACCAAGTATGACAAAGGGTATTATCGACTAGAAGCACGTTTCTTCAGAGCAGAGTCCAACTCTATTCTCAAGAATTATAACAAAGCACTCAGAGACTATGAGTACATAGTAAAAGAAGGACTCAATGACAACTACTTGAGTTCGCTCAGAAAAGCTGCTATAATTTCATTCAATTACACACAGAATTTTTCTAAGTCTTACACCTATTATAGCAGCCTAGCAGTGGAAGCCAAGGCAGAAGAAGAAATATATGAAGCCGAGCTGGGAGCATTGAGATCTGCTTTTAAGATTTCCTCGCACCCTTCTATCATTAAGTATGCTAATAAAGTCATAGCTAATCCACTCTCAAGCAGCAATGAAAGATATACGGCTTACTTCTATCTAGGTAAAGCCAGTTACAATACTGGAAACTTCAAAGATGCAAAGTATGCTTTCCAGCAAGTTTCTAACCGCAACAACAGACAAGCGGCAGAATCCAACTTCTTACTTGCTCAGATGGCCTATGACAACAAGGATTATGATGGAGCAGAACAGCAAGTAAATGTTACAACAGAGAAAAGCTCTAACTACCCTTACTGGGTTGCTAGGTCACTTATTCTCCTCTCTGACATATATGTTTCCAAAAATGACTTATTCAATGCTCGTGCTGCTCTCGAAGCAGTCAGAGACAACTTCAAGGAAAACAGTGAGATTGCAGATACAACACAGAGTAAGCTTACCAGACTTGCTGCCCTAGAAGAAAAAACAAGCAGGGTAAAGCCTGCTGAGAATGGAAATCAACTTGAGTTAGACACAACCAATGGAGGCAATGGCGGCAAATAAGAAACACATAATCATCAGACTTGTATGGTCACAGATATGCTTACTCCTACTTTCATGTACGCAAGTAGGTGCACAGGGTGTAGACAGCATCCGTGTGGATAGTGTAGGAATTGCTGTGGATACGACGCAAGTCGATTCAGTAACATTCATAAAGACAGATAATGTAGATGTAATTAAGGCATTCGAGGCGAAGTTATCAGAAGCGACTATGCTGACCATTAATCCTCGACCACTGGTAACAACTCCTCCACTTACTCGATTTTCATACGATGTTACCATCATCCCTTATGAGATAAAATATCCTGACCCGGTTATCAAGCCAGTCGCCATGAAGCCTGACCCAGCGAAAGAATCAGATCACACTTTTATCAAACTTGGTTATGGCAATCTAAAAAACCCATATGCTAGGGTCCGCACCACGCAGTTATTCAGTGACATCTACTTATGGAACTTCAGTGCCGATTATTCAAGAGCAGACAACTCTTCTGATATAGCCTTCCAGAAACACCAGGACATCCGTTTCGCAACGGATATTGCTACTACCTTGATGGAAACGGCGAGGATCCAAGTAGGCGTTTCTGGAGACTTCAATAATCGTTACTTCTACCGAGATGATATTAATGCCGCTCTCTCTGAAGACGAGCGAAAAAGAAACCTCAACAGAATCGGTGTAACGGCTTCCGTATTTAATGCTTATGAGAACGCAACGCTACTCGATTACAAGATTGACATTTCTAGTAGCTTGCTCGACATCAATGATATAGACCAGACTGAATCTAACAGCGTCTTATCCGTTGAATTAACGAAGCAACGAAAAGACAACATTCGCTTCACCTTAAGTGGAGATCTTGATTTCAACAGTGCTTACGAAGACAGTGATTTACTCTTCCAAGTTGATCCTCAGATTTCGTTTTCATCAAGAAAGCTTCTTACCACCATCGGTATAGATGTGATCAATGCAGATGGCCGCACTTCCTTTTTTCCGAATGTAGAATTAAGTGCAGCGATTCAACCTAGAAGACTGCATGCATATATAGGCAGTGAGCAGACTTATAGAAGAAACAACCTCCACAGTCTGGTCTCTGAAAATAACTACCTTCTATCCAGCAATGGTCTTTCTACTCAGATAAATCGCAACATATACGGTGGCGTAAAAGGCAATCTAGGTCATGTTACCTATGATGCAAGAGCAGGTTACAGATTGATAGATGATATGGCGATTTACTATACGGCGCTGACAGATAGCCTAGGACGCTTTAACGCAGAAACGGTAGATGCTGACGCGATATTCGTAGAAGGCAGCCTGGCTTACACCCTTGAAAATGGTGTATCGATAGGTGGTGATCTCAACTACAATGTATATAGCAATACCAGTGTCGATGACCTATTCCATATTCCCCAGCTTATGGTCAATGCATTTTCATCGGTTTCATTGCTAGAAAACAAATTGTCCTTGCGTTCTGATTTACATTTCAGAGACGCGGTGACTGTATCAGAAAGAGAAGGTACAAGTTCGTTGTCAGAAATTATAGACTTGAGTGTAGAAGCCCATTTCTACCCGACTCAAAAAATAGGCGTTTATCTTAAAGGGATGAACTTACTTGATAAAGACAACCGTTTCTTACAAGGATATCAGAGGTATCCACTCCAGCTTCAAGGAGGATTGATTGTAAAACTGTAAGATTAAAGAGGGATATTTATTTTTCTAATAGATATGGTGGTGTCGATTGTAGCGGCACAATAATTTAAGGTATACTTCTCCATTTTGAATTCAATTTCTTGAGATCGAGGGATAAGGTATTTATGTTGGTCGTTTTGATTTACCAGACTGTCGTTCAAGAATAATTTATATATTCATTATTTTACTCCAGTATTATGAAGATGCACATCAGTCTTTAATAATGATTGTAATAATGCGAAAAACATCAAATCCTTCTTGAATGAAAAAATGCACTTGGGCTACTAAACACAAACTGGAAGAAGCGTATCATGATACGGAATGGGGCATTCCGATTTACGACGATAGACTATTATTCGAATACTTGATACTTGAAGGTGCGCAGGCCGGATTAAGCTGGACGACCGTCTTGGTAAAAAGAGACCACTATAGAAAGGTTTTCGATAATTTCGACGCACGAAAGATTATAAAGTATGACCAGAAAAAGATCCAAGCACTTTTAGCTGATCCAGGGATAATCAGAAATAAATTGAAAATAAATTCAGTCATAAATAACGCGAAGATTTTTCTAGACATACAGAAAGAACATGGTAGTTTCTCTAAATATATATGGGACTTCGTCGATCATAAACCGATCCAGAATAAGTGGAAAAACTTTAATGATATTCCATCTAAAACAGCGGTTTCTGATTTAATGAGTAAAACATTAAAGAAGAAAGGGTTTAAGTTTATAGGAACAACTATATGTTATGCGTTTATGCAAGCGGTAGGCATGGTCAATGATCACACGATAGATTGCTTTAGGTATAATGCCGTCAAGAACGAGGCTGGTAAAATTGTAAAAAATTAATAGCCTTCACTACCAGGTTGTTATTGATGTAAGTATAAGTAAGAAAATAAAGGATAGAACCTTCTTCTTATAAAAAGAGAAAACATTTTACACCTACAACCCGAAATTAAGTCCTTTACTTCTTCTGGCATTGTACAATTCCTTATTGAAAGAATACAGTTTCGCTGGACGGTGGGCCACATCTGTTTCTAGTTCTTCGTGCTCAACAAGGATTTCAAGTGTACTGAGCTTCCTTCTGAAATTACGCTTATCCAGAGTTATTCCTAAAATGACTTCGTACAATCCCTGGAGTTGTTTTAAAGTGAATCGATCTGGTAATAATGAAAACCCAATGGGCTTTTCTTTCAATGTTTTTTTCAGCCTTCCGTGGCATACTTCAAAAATCTGGTTGTGATCAAATGCCAAGTCTCCAATGTCATTCACATCCAGCCAGAATGCGCCGTTGAGAGACGGGTCTACATTCATCTCATCTACTTTTACTAAGCTGTAATAAGCCGTGCTTACTATTCTTCCGAGGGGATGTCTATTCACTTC
>CAZFJO010000098.1:0-12036 GCA_964518915.1 uncultured Saprospiraceae bacterium | reverse complement strand
ATATATAGCGAAAGCTCCTTTTCTTTTTCCTCCTCCTTGATCTACATACCTTGCAGTATCGTTGAATACTTTCAGCATCGGAATGATGCCATTAGAGGTTCCGCCAGTTCCCTTTATATAACTTCCTTGTGCTCTTATATTATGTATAGATAATCCTATTCCTCCTGCTGATTGGGATATTTTAGCACATCTGGTCAGTGTCTCGAAAATTCCAGAAATACTGTCATCCGTCATGGTTAGTAGAAAACAAGAAGACAATTGTGGCTTAGGAGTCCCCGCATTGAACAACGTAGGTGTCGCATGGATAAACCACTTTTCCGACATATAATTATAGGTTTCTATCGCAGCATCTATATCATTATCATGGATACCTACTGCTGCTCTCATCAACATATGCTGCGGTCTTTCAACTACTTCCCCGTCCATTCTGAGCAAGTAACTTCTCTCAAGGGTTTTAAACCCAAAAAAGTCAAAATTGTAATCTCTGTCATAGATGATTGCTGAATCTAATTTTCCAGCATTCTTTTTTATGATTTCGATGGTTTTGTCACTGATTAAACCTGCTTTTTCTCCGGTTTTAGGGTCTACATAATTATAGAGTGCTTCCATCGTCTCAGAAAAAGACTTATTGGTGCTCTTATGTAAATTACTGATTGAAATCCTTGCTGCTAATTGCGCATATTCTGGATGCTTCGTTGTCATAGTTGCTGCCGTCTCTGCAGCAAGGTTGTCTAATTCAGTCGTTGATACACCATCATATAACCCTTGAATAACCTTTTTAGCTATTTCTATGGGTTCAATATAATCTGAATTAAGTCCGTAGCACAGTTTTTTAACTCTAGCCGTAATTTTGTCAAAGCTTACGCTTTCTTTCCGTCCTGATCTTTTGATTACTTGCATTTCTAAATAATGTTTAGGGAATTATAGAATGTAGTTTTCTCAGTAAATGTCTAATTAAGGTAATAAGGTTACAAACAGATTAAAAGTCTTCGTCTAATGAAAAAATCTGTTTGTCCTTCTCCGCCATAACTCCAGCTTTCTGGTAATCTCCTACTCTTTTCTCGAAAAAGTTAGTCTTACCTTGTAAAGAAATCATATCCATCCATGGGAATGGATTTTCAACATTATAAACCTTAGCGTTCCCTAGCGAAACAAGTAATCTATCTGCTACGAATTCTATGTACTGACACATTAAGTCAGAATTCATGCCTATAAGATTTACAGGAAGCGCATCTGAAACAAACTCTTTTTCAATAGCGACTGCTTCAGTAATTATTCTTTCTACCTTCTCTTTAGGAAGTTTATTTACAATGTGATCATTGTATAGCATACATGCGAAATCACAATGCATACCTTCGTCTCTCGAAATCAATTCATTAGAAAATGACAATCCTGGCATCAATCCTCTTTTCTTTAACCAGAATATAGAGCAGAATGATCCTGAGAAGAAAATACCCTCAACGGCAGCAAAAGCTATCAGCCTATCTGCAAAAGTGCCATCTTCTATCCAACTCATAGCCCAATCCGCTTTCTTCTTCACACAATCCATGTGTTCGATGGCATTAAAAAGATAATCCTTACGCGCATTATCTTTTATATATGTATCGATAAGAAGAGAATAGGTTTCAGAATGGATGTTTTCCATCATTATCTGAAAACCATAGAAAAATTTAGCTTCAGTATACTGAGCCTCATTAACCATATTTTCTGCTAAATTCTCATTTACTATGCCATCACTAGCAGCGAAAAAAGCAAGTACATGCTCTATAAAGTATTTTTCGTTGTCGGTAAGCTTGGTTTCCCAATCTGTAATATCTTGGTGTAAATCAATCTCTTCAGCTGTCCAGAAAGAGGCTTCAGATTTTTTATAAAACTGCCAGATGTCATCGTGCTGAATAGGAAACAACACGAATCTATTCGGATTCTCTTCTAAGATGGGTTCTACGGATTTGTTTTTGTTCATGTTTCGGGTATAGTTATATAGTATAGATTGTATCGGCCTCGCAAAATATAAAATATATTTATATATATAGATATTTAATATATATTTTTTATTAGAGGATGGAATATCGACTTGAATCTGTATTCAAGCATGTAAGTTCTAGTATAAATTATGTTGGATTTGGATTAGGGTAGATCGCAAGCATCCTTTTCAAATCGTGACACAAATAAAGGCAAATTAATCTCGAAGTATACGATCTGGAAAATGATAGTTATCAACACCCTGTGGATAACATATATAAAAATTTCATAATCAATAAGATAGGTGCTTAACGATAAAGACCACATCCACGATATATCACATAATACACTGATTATGTGATGCTTATATCATACATATAAATAAAATGTATTAAAACCGTTTCTTCCTGCGAAAATATAGAATAAGCAAAAAGCCAAAAAGAAAGGAAAGGATAAGAATCAAGTAAAATGCATACTCATAATCCTGTAAAGGAAGGTTCTTGAGATTCATACCGTAGAAGCTGGCAACCAGCGTAGGAACCATGAGTATGATGGTAATTATTGTAAGCCGATGAATGAATACATTCATGTTATTAGAAACGATTGAAGCATACGCCTCCATGGTTCCACTAAGTATGTTCGTATATACATTAGACATTTCGAGCGCCTGACTATTATCAATTATCAAGTCCTCAAATAAATCTGTATGATACTCACGGTCTCTTATTTCAAGCAAGTCGGTACGCTTCATTTTCATTTTCAGAAGCTCATTAGTACTCAGCGAATTCACGAAATAAACCAGGCTTTTTTCTATCCTCAATAGTTGCTGTAATTCCCTATTTCTGCTTGAGTTAAATAACTCTTGTTCAATTAAATTCCGTTTTAGATTGAGCTTCTTAAGACAATCTAAAAACATGTATACATTCTGCTCAAACAGTTGTAAGACGAATAGCTTGCGATCAGATGGGTCGAAGTTCTTCACCTTGTCTTCAAGAAACTTCTCTACAGTAGGGTTCTCTCTTCCCGTTATGGTTATAAGGTATTCTGGGGTAAGAATAATACCGATAGGTACAGTAATATATATTGCTTCACTCTCTCGTAAATCGGTATTAAGTATCGGTGTATTAACGAGTATAAGTGTCGCATCATCCTCTCTTTCATATCGTGATCGCTCATCGACATCCAGGGAATCTGTAAGAAAATCTAAAGGTAGGTTGTGCTCTTCGGCAAATGCTTCTAACTCACCATGCTCATAAGGCGGGTACAAGGATATCCAAGGTGCTCCTTGCTTTTCCGGCACTGTTACAAGTTCTCTGTTTTCTTTTTTTAGGTAACGGATCATAACCGGAACATGCCATTAGTGAGAGAATTAACTTAATTTATCTATATCAATCTGCAAGCTACAAAGCTTGTAAGTTATTTCTATACCACCAAATTTCAGACCAATTAAATGGCTCCATCATACTTCTACAAGTTGACCAGCATAATATGCATAGACAGATTTTTCAAGCCCTAAGAGCTCTTCCCTCATATACTTCTTGCGATAGTAATCTTGTATAATCTCTGCTTGTTGCTCATAGGTAAAGTCCATCAATCTACCATAACCGATCATCTTATCATACAAGGCTTGTACACCACCATAATTGTATGGATTCTTCTCTCGGTGATTCAGCAGCGCCCGCCCTATATACATAGATCCTAAATTCTGATATTGCCAGCAGTGGACCAGTTCATGAATCAATACATCTATCCTGAGTGGACCATTACAGTTAATTATACGACAAGATACATAAGCATGAGCCAGTGTATTGACACCTAGTACAGCAGCCTCGTCGATGTATATTTTATCATAGATCAATCTATCCTGAAAAATAGTCTGAGCAATAGAAATTTCACGATCGTTCAATGGTCTCGTTGATTTAAACTTAATAAGCCGGCTTATCACAGAAAAAACCTTGGGAACGCCCAATAGATCTAAAGTGTAAAAAACCAAATCCAGAAACCATACGGATATAGAGGACGGCTTAGAAGGAAGGCCATAAGTCATGGGCAACCAATAAGTAAAATGTAAAACATATCTCTTAATGGCTATATACCCACTCAATCCTGAGGTCGAATACAATCGTTGCCTACTCAAATCTTAGCACTTTTATAGGGGAAATCCTATCTATGATCAGCGTAGGAACAATCATCACTATAAGTATGATAACAATGATGGAAATGTTAATAATGACAAGAAGGGGAATATTGAATTCAATCGGAGCTACACTCAAATAGTAGCTTTTCTCATCTAGGGTTATAAAGCCAAAGTATTTTTGCGCTAAGCAGATACCTATCCCTAAGAAATTCCCTACAACAAGCCCCATAAGGATTATAAAACCTGCATTGTATATGAATATCTTCCTTATGCTCCAGCTCTTCATGCCGAGTGCTTTAAGTACTCCTATCATTCTTGTCCGCTCAAGTATAAGGATGATCAATACAGTAATCATATTAATAACTCCTACTATAATCATAAGCCATAAGACGATCCTTTCGTTGAAATCTTGTAAGTCTAACCACTGGAAAATATTAGGAAATTTCTGAGTGATGGGTTCGGCATAGAGATTCGAGGGAAGAATATCATAATAGATATACTCAGACAGCACCTCTAGGTCTTCTTTTTCATCTATCAAGACTTCTATTACACCTACTTGATCTTCACTCCACCCGAATAGCTGCTGAATTTTCCGAATGTCAACGATGGCAATCTTAGAATCATATTCTTCTAATCCCGTATTATAAATTCCAGATATCACAAATGAGCGTTTCCTATGCTTCTGATCTTTCATAAAACTCATAATCACCTTCTGCCCTACTTCTAGCTTCAGTCTTCGAGCCGTCGATCTTGACACAAGGATATCACTTGACATTGCTGTATCAGGAAGATGAAGCATCGAACCCTCTATAATATACTTGTCCAACCTTGAAAAATCGTAATCCCTTCCGATGCCTTTAAGCAGTATTCCTTCTCTCTGTGTAGCGGTCCTTAACAAGCCTGGAATTTCTGCTGTCCCTTGTACACTCTTTACACCGCCTAAGGTCTGACTTACTTCTCCTTCACTAGAAAAAAACGCATATCCGTCCTCTGAAGAAGCTTTTTCATATTGAATATATGATATAGAATCTATTTCAGTCATCAGAAAACGGGCATTGTCTATAGGAATTTTCTCAGCACTATTGACAAGATTGGTGTCGTGGATATGTATATCTCCCCAGAAAGAAACAATTTTCTCTGATATGTCTTTTTTGAAGCCTGTAATAACAGAAGTGGTGACTATCATTATGGAAAGACACAGGGCTATAGCCACAATGGCTATGCCTACAATTACCTTGGTAAAGTTCTGTGAACCTTGAAAACTTATCCGTTTTGCTATAAAGAGCTCTGTATTCATTGTAAACTTTAAACCTCAGTTAGAATGTAATATTACAAAACATGATACATTTGTATGAAAATAAAAGCTAGATGAATTTTATAGAAGAATTGAAGTGGAGGGGCATGTTGCATGATATGACCCCAGGAATTGAAGAAAAGATGGCAGAAGGCTCTGTAATAGGATACATAGGATTCGACCCTACTGCCCCTTCTCTGACGATAGGAAACTATGTGCAACTTATGCTTCTTAACTTTTTTCAGAAAGCAGGTCATAAGCCCATTGTACTTATGGGCGGTGCGACAGGCAGAATAGGTGATCCTTCTGGAAAAGACAAGGAACGACAACTAAAATCAACCGAAGAACTAGACAACAATCTTAAGCATCAGGAATCCCAGATGAGAAAACTCTTAGATTTCGAAGGGCCCCATGCTGCAATCGTAGTCAACAATTATGATTTCTATGCCAGCATGAATGTCTTAGATTTTTTAAGAAATGTAGGGAAGAACCTTACAGTGAATTATATGATGTCCAAGGATTCCGTTAAAAACAGGTTGGACTCGGGCATTTCATTTACAGAGTTCTCTTACCAACTGTTGCAAGCATATGACTTTTTATGTCTATATCGAGACCACAATTGCATCCTTCAGATGGGAGGATCAGACCAATGGGGTAACATAACATCTGGAACAGAATTTATCCGGAGAAATACGGAAGAGGGAAAAGCATATGCCATTACGACGCCATTACTAACTAAAGCGGACGGAAAGAAATTTGGCAAGAGCGAGAAAGGCAATATATGGCTAGACCCTGCCCTGACATCTCCTTACCAGTTTTATCAATTCTGGCTCAATGCCGATGATGCAGATGTCGCTAAGTTCTACAGGTATTTTTCATTTTTAAATCGCGATGAAATCACACAACTTGAGACTGATCATGCTGATAATCCACGCGCATTAAAGGCCTTGCTAGCACAGGAATTAACGGAGCGCATACATGGAAAAGAAGCTTTTAACTCTGCTTCAGAAGTGACGAATATCTTATTCAATAAAAAGGCGAGCAGAGATCAACTACAAGCATTGTCTATAGATAGCCTTGAATTGATATCGAGTGAAATACCATCGTATACTATATCACCATCTGGCGATAAGCTGGTCTCTACTCTCTTAACAGAAGCGACTACCATGCTAGGCAGTAAAGGGGAAGTAAGAAGAGCCATACAGAATAATGCCCTCAGCATCAATAAGCTTAAGGTGACAGATCACAATGCTGAAATCCAGGAAGAAGAATGGCTTTACAACAAGTACTTGATGGTAGAAAACGGTAAGAAAAACAAAGCCATAATAACGCGAGAATAATTGTACAAGAATTTATGCTATATTGATCTATGTATCATCAGCATGATGCTTCTGCCGTTATGAAAGAACAGAAATTGGATTCAATCTTATTCAACTTAGGAGAGGAACACAGCAAGTATTACAACGCTATCTCACCTCCTATAATCCAGACTTCCAATTTCAAATTCGATACCATAGCTGAATTCAGAAAAGCCATAATAGAAGAAGATAAGAACCACATATACACGCGCGGTATAAATCCTACGGTCGATATTTTAAGAAAGAAAATTGCTGCGCTAGAACATGCTGAGGATTGTCTGATTACAGGAAGTGGAGCTTCTGCTATTGCCGCCGCTGTCACGAGTCTTGTTTCTGCCGGAGATCACATTATATGTGTAGAAAAACCGTACTCATGGACGTATAAATTGATCACTCAATTTTTATCAAGGTATGGAGTCACCCATACTTTTGTCGATGGGACTGACATCAATAATATCATAGCAGCTAGGACTCCAGCAACGAAAATTCTGTTTCTGGAATCGCCTAACTCTCTGACTTATGAACTTCAAGATTTACAAGCTTGTGGCACCTGGTGTAGAGAAAATGGCATCATCAGCATAATAGACAATTCCTATTGTTCTCCTGTATATCAGAATCCTATACCCTATGGAATCGACCTTGTCGTACATAGTGGAACTAAGTATCTTAATGGTCACAGCGATGTCGTTATGGGTGCTATCTGTGGCAGCAGTCACCACATCTCCCAGATCTTCCATGATGCCTATATGACCTTCGGCACAATCCTGTCCCCGCACGATGCTTGGCTAGCCTTGAGAGGATTGCGCACCTTGCCTCTGCGGATGAAAGAAATCAACCAGACTTGTAATGAAGTTATGGAGTTTCTAGATGGACATCCCAGCGTAAGAAAGGTAATTCATCCGTTTCACAGGGATTTTCCTCAGCGCGATCTCGCTCTCCGGCAAATGAGAGGTTGCGGCGGATTATTTACCATAGACCTGAACATGCAGTCTAAATCAGAAGTATCTGATTTCGTACACAAAGTAAAAAGGTTTAGGATGGCGGTAAGCTGGGGAGGTCATGAGTCACTCATGCTTCCATCCCTTATATTCCACGATATAGAAGGGCAAGAATCTTCTCCTATTCCATGGACTTATGCCCGGTTTTATGTGGGACTAGAATCTTCTGAATACTTAATAGAAGATTTAAGATCTGCTCTACCTTCTTCATCATAAATTATAGTGCTAAAATGGCCTGATCAATCCATGAAGTCCTGGTCATCAACCAGTCTTTCATCCACTGAATTTCGGCTTCGTAGGTGCCTCCAACGTATGCATTGGGCCAAACTTCTTCCTCTAGAATGGGCCATTTTTCGAAGTTTCGCTGGATCAACCCTGCTTCCTCCATTTCTTGAACTTGGGCATCAATCAATTGTAGCAAGGCAGTGTCAGAGAGGATAGAATTACGCAATTCCGCCCATCTGGCTCTTAATCTATCCGTAAAATATGGATCTTCTAAAAACCGCTTCCACCAGAATGGAATCAACCAAAAATCACCCGGTTCTCTTTCGTTGAAATCAAAAACCCAATCCTGAGGAATTCCACGCCCTCTAGCATTGCCATAAGCAAGGTTATAATCCCAGGCAGGGCCAGCAGTCAATTCTCCATTCTTGTCTTTGTATAGATATGCACTGAGTCTATACCCATCTATATTCTTAGATAATTCAGTAATGATCATATAGTCAATAAAAGAATCTTCATCGACATATTTTCTATACCCTTCAGTTGGGTCTGTAAAATTATCGCTGAGAAAGGATTCTTCGTATTCCTTTATATACCCAGCTATATATTCTTTCTGTTGACGGGTGATGTCGTCATCCTTTGGGTAGTGGTAAAGGTAAAATATTTCTTCTCCTGTCTTTCCAGCTCCTATGTCATCACCTATGGAATCACGCATAACATTGTAGTGAGACTTAAATGAATTTTCCTCCGTATAGGTATTGCCTTCTTCACCCGTCGCTTTGTCGATTTTTATAATGTATCCTCCAGTAACATCCTCTCCTTCATTCTCATCTTCTTTTAACTTGTTTATATCTACCCTGTTCTTGTCTCTTTTAATTCTTTCTTGCAAGATATATACCCCTTGATACTCGCCATTCAATTCGACTTCGCAGACCTGTGTTCTGCTCGCATAGGGTTGAATTTCTCTCGCAATCTCATAGGTAATAAAATTTCGCAACAAGCTTTTATCGCTGTAGGGATTATGAAGTACCCAGTCTTCTTCTTCAGGCATACCACACAACGGAAAGTCTATGTCTTTACCATCAGCCCCTTTTAATTCTATTGCATAAGGCTGTTTAGGAAACCATTGTGAAGTAGAACCTCTGGTTTCAATTGCTATTTTACCTTGATAATCGTCTTTTCCTTCCCACACTACGTTAAGACCTGCGGAGATCTTAGGGTCGTCAGGAATCTCTACGCCCCCTGTTTCGATGACAAGCAATGGGTATACCTCTCCTGGATCAAGAATCACTACCTCTTCTTCTTCCTCTTCTATAGGCATTTCTGTAATTACATCCTCAGAACAAGCAGTCATTAACCCTGCTATTAATAAGATTCCGCAAGTGTACTTCTTCCTGTTCCAGAGCTCCATATTACAACCCGAGTTTCTTCCTCAATTCAGTGTCTTCTAGGCTATTCTGCTGCCAGTAAGGCCAGAGTTCTCTAGCGCTTAATGTGGCTTTAGTTATCCTAGGCTTTCCATCGAAAACACTCATATCTGTTTCTTTCCATCCCACAATTCTATAAGGATTCTCCGATTCGTAAACAATCTGCTTTTCTCTACCATTTTTAAAGGTCAAGTTGATAACACGCAATGACTCTCCTTCAAATTCACCTTCTGTATACGCCCCTTTTCCGATATTTACCTTCTCTGATTTCAACGGCAGATGCTTCAATCTCTGATTTTCTAAACTAGGAATTATGTTTACTTCTCCGGTTGGAATAAGTGTAGGCGACATTCTCAGCAAATTCATAACCTCATCTTCAAGTAGGCTAGCATCTTCTGAAGCCATCTTATCAGCCTCTTTTTCAAAATAAGAATGAAGCGTAGAAGTATATTTTCCATCTCTAAGATTTAACTGCTGGTAAGTATGTCCACACCATTCTTGTACACTGGCTGACACCTTAAGTGTATGGTTATGCTCAGATCTATCGGCCGGTGTAAATACAGATGTCATAGTTGAGTAGTCATATACGCCTGTTGTAAATTTTTTAATGGCGTTGTTTTTAAGAATGGGAATACTGTTGCTGTTCTTATATCGATCATTTTTAACTTGTATATCGGTAAGAAAGTCTTCTGATACGAATATCATAATTGCCTTACCAGGATGGACATCGGCATATCGATTCTGTTCCAAATTGTACACCGAAATCTCTGCTTTACCTTGATACCAGTAAGGGTCGAGTTTTTCTATTCCGTCAACTTCTAATATAGCAGATTTAACCTGAGTTTCATTCATGCAGCCATACCACAAGACCATCGAACTTAAGACTAAAATTCTCAAAATATCCATACTTATTCTTTTTACTTGAACTTAAAACGTCTCAATCACAAGGTTGTTTAATCGTCACTAAGTTAAACCAATGATCCTTCTCTTTAGCTGATTTCGCTGTTTTCTGGTACACTTTATGTTCTTATAAATCATTAATAGTTTTCGAAGCCTACTTAAAGTACAACTTGAAGCTCATGAACAAATTCTATTTAACCCTAATTATAGCCGCATTCTTGGCTGACAATCAGCGACTTACATCACAGTGCAATGTCAATGGCGGAACCATTACCACGCAAGATGAAACCATCTTCTGTTCTGGTGATGGTATGCGAGACATAGTTGACATCAATGTAGAAAGTGCTGTTGGAGACAATGTAGGCTGGATTTTTACAGATGAAGTCCAGAATATTATAAGCCAACCTCCAGGTCCTCCATTTGATTTTAATGATTCTGGCGATGGTACAATATTGATCTATCATATAGCCTATGAAGACGATGTCACAGGATTACTTTCAGGACAAAACCTGGACAACTTAGGTGGGTGTTTCGATTTATCTAATCCTATCTCTATCGTGAGAAATGGTGTCGAAGGTGGAGGTATCGTCGACGAATTCTCTAATACATCTCGTACAATCTGCGTCGATAGTAGACCAGACCCGATTGAAATGACAATCATAGACGCATTTGGCGAAAGCCAGATATGGGTCATTACGGATCCCAACGGCGTTATTGTTGATTTACCAGGTAGTCCTCCATTTGATTTAAATGATGCAGGTATCGGTATATGTACGATATATCACATTGCACATATGGGCGCAACAGGTATAGAAGTAGGCAATACACTTGACGATATACAAGGATGTTACAACGTAAGTAATCCATTCGTTGTAAATCGAGTTGCCGGAACCAATGTAGGAGGAAATCTTACGACATTTGACAATACAACAATATGTAGTGGAGATAATATATCAGACGTTATAAACTTCGAAGTTGAGAATGAAACTGGTGATAATCAGAGACTTGTGGTTACAGACATCAATGGTACTATAACTAGCATACATCAGAATATGGTTGTCGATTTCGAAGGAAATATGGATTCAAGATGTGAAGTATATAGCATAAGCTATACCGAAGGAATTTCTGGATTACAAGTAGGCAGTAGAATCCAGAATGTGCAAGGATGTTTTGCGCTGAGCAATGCAGTTATTATTGATAAAACCAATGTGAGAGGAGGCAATCTTGAAACTACTGAAGGAAGTACCGAAATAACAATCTGTGTAGGTCTAGGCACTTCTCCCCTCGTAGATGTATCCTTAACCAATGTAGTTGCTGATGACCAGGCCTATTTAATCACCAATGATTCAGGCGACATTCTTGTGGCTGATGCACAGGCACCTTTCAACTTTGAAACGGCAGGAATAGGAATATGTAACATCTATAACATCGCGTTTAACGACAACCAGACAGATATCAACGTATCCAACCTCGCTGATCTTACTGGCTGTTATTCCTTATCTAACCCTATCATTGTCAACAGGTTAGAAGGAGGCACGGATGCTGGAGTCATAATAACCAATGATAATACCTTTCTATGCGCTGGTGATGCAGAACAAGATCTGATCGAAGTTTTAATTTCAGGAAACGCGGGAAATGTTTCTACATTTGTTGCTGTCACGACTGACAGTACGATACTTGAATATCAAGATTCTAACGTGTTTGATTTTTCGGATGCAGGTGACGGTATATGTTTCAT
>CAZFJO010000097.1:0-12098 GCA_964518915.1 uncultured Saprospiraceae bacterium | reverse complement strand
ACATACAATAGAAGGCACTGCGGATATTCTCATGAGATTTATAAAAAAAGAAAAGGGCAACATGGTAGAAAATTTTCAATAGAAAAATATTGAAAATTATTCAGTAAAGTAGAAATGAATCCACAACAGAAAATCTTATTAAGTTCTACATACTGGGTTTCTAAAATAACTACATTCACAGTGTTTTTCTTGATTGCAATTGGTATCTTAATGCAGATTCAATTAAATTAATAGATAACTAAGCATAACCAGAATACTTGCTACAATAGGTTCTAATAAAACGATAGGAGACATGAAATATTTAAAGACATTGATAATGAATTTTGTTTTTTTATTATCGCTATTTACATCTAACAATATAATAGCTCAGAATCAAAATTCAGAGATGGACACAGAAACCATCGGCCCTCAGAACGGAAGTCTTATGATCGTAGGAGGTGGAAGAATGTCAGTAGAACTATGGGATAAATTTAAAGAATTAATGGGTGGTGCAGACAAGCAGTTAGTTGTCATCCCGACTGCTCAGTCAAGCAATGATTATGATGAAGAATTTCTGACCAACTTTAAAAATAGTTTTATAAATCGAGGGTTTAACAACGTTACTGTACTACACACAAGAAGTCAAGAAGAAGCCAACTCTAAAGAATTTACAGATATTTTAAGATCGGCATCTGGAGTATGGTTCTCTGGAGGTAGACAATGGCGATTAGCGGATTCATATCTAAACACTAAAACTCATGACGCGTTTAATGATCTGCTTAATAGAGATGGTGTTATAGGTGGTTCCTCCGCCGGAGCTACGATTCAAGGTTCTTACTTAGCCAGAGGAGACTCCAAGACGAACACAATAATGATGGGAGACCATGAAGAGGGATTGGCATTCATTAAGAATACTGCAATTGACCAACATGTACTTGCTCGCAATAGACAAAATGATATGTTCGAAATTCTAGATAATAAACCTGAACTACTAGGAATAGGTATCGATGAAAGCACAGCTATTATAGTAAAGAAAAACAAGTTTACAGTGATGGGAGAATCCTATGTTGCCATCTATGACGGAACAAGATGGTCTCAAGAAAGAGATACTATATATACATTAGCACCAGGAAGCAGAGAATATTATTGGTTGAAACCTGGAGATGAGTACAACTTAAAAACAAGATCGATAATAAATTATAAAAACAGAGAATTTATAACCCTTGATGAAAGTGATTTAAGAATATACTGCGGAGAATATCAACGAATGGCCTCAGATGGAATTGTGGAACTCTTCTTAGAAAATGGTTCGCTATTTAGTAAAATTAATGGTGGGACTTATATGCTTCAGCCAGAGTCAAAGACTAGGTTTTACGTACAGAACTCTGAAGTTTATTTAGAATTCGTTCTAGATTCGAAAGGCAAGGTTAAAAACATATTAATTCCTGCTCGAAACCAAATTTTGGCCAAATTGAATTAAAGCTAAATTGATTAAATTCACAGCTTTGATAAGAGTTATCTTGCAGCAAAAATCTTAATTTGCAGGCATGTATAGGGTCAATGTTCATAAGCAGAACACGCATTGCATTTCATTGCAGAAATTTAGCGAAATATCATAAATGCCTTATTTTAAAATTATATAACGCTGTATAAGTATAGGCATAGAAATATACTTAAACCAAACTCCTTGTTATTCTAGAAATAAAGTGCCTATAATTCCATAATTTTACTGGATGAATAAGAGTCACAGAATCCTACTTGTAGAAGATGAAGAACATATCCGGAAGGTGGTTAAGTTAAACCTAGAACTAGAAGGGTACGAAGTCATCATTGCTGAAGACGGAAAGAAAGCACTGAAACTCATTGATAACCAACATTTCGATCTGCTTCTTTTAGACATTATGCTGCCAGAAATCAATGGCATACAGATATGTGAGAAAGTCAGACTTCAGAATAAAGAAGTCGGCATTATATTTTTATCAGCAAGGGATACTGCACAGGATAGAATTACAGGTCTTAAGGTAGGGGCCGATGATTACCTTACGAAGCCTTTTACCCTAGAAGAGTTATATCTGCGTGTCGGAAATGTTATAAAGAGATCTGGGGCACAGGCTTCAGAAGAAATGAAATCGTATACCTTCGGTGATAACTATGTTAATTTTACTACATACGAAGCAAGAGGCGTGGATGGAGAATTCACCCTTACACACCGAGAGAGTTTATTACTCAAGATGCTCGTAGAAAAAAGAGGAGATGTCGTTTCTAGAAATCAGATCTTACAGACCGTATGGGGATACGATGTCTATCCATCTACACGAACCATTGACAATTTTATTTTATCGTTTAGAAAGTACTTCGAAAAAGAACCACGAAAACCAGCGTACTTCCATTCTGTGCGAGGCGTAGGATACCGCTTCAGTGGATAAATTAAAGGCTTACATACGTTATAGAATCTCCTCCGAATTCTTCTTCTGGGTGATATACCTTTTTTACGTCTTTGTATTCTTTTAATTTCTTATGTACGATCTTCCTGAGGACACCACTCCCCTTTCCATGCACTATGGTTAGCTTACTTATGTTGTTAATCAAGGCTTTATCGACCAGTTCTTCAACCATTTTCTCTGTATCTACTGCAGTATAACCTCTGACATCTAGCTTGGTATGGACCTGTTCATTGTTGACCATCTTGGTCTTAATGGATAACTCTCGATTGATTTCGATGGGTTCCTTAGCTGGGACAAGATCAACCAGAAGTACATCTAATTTCATGAAGCCCATCTGGACACGCGCCACATTGTTTTTTAAGGATAGTATTTTACCAGAAGTTTCACCAGCACGCATTCTCACATATTTTCCCACTTCAAAGAGTGAAGGATCATACTCTTTCTGATAGTAAACTTCCTTTTTTAATTTCTTAACTTCTTCGGCCGTTTCGTTCTTCTTTTCTTTAAAGTCAGCCGCCATTCCTTTTAGTTTCTGAATGTTCTCTGCTTCTCTTATTTCTCTGACTGCTTTCTGAATTTTTTTATTGGTATTGCCGAGATCATTCAATTCTCTCTCCTTGATGGCCAGCTTAAGTTTCTTCCTTCTTATCTCTAGTTCGCGATGCATATTCTCATAGTTCTTTATGAGCTTATTAAGATGGTCTTCTTTATGCATAAGTTTCTCCATCTTAGCACTGGTTTCTTTTAAGTCACCCTGGAGGTCTACCAGCATCTGCTCTACGGCATTCTGATTGGTGCCGGATCGTTTCTTAGCGTACTTTATAATATGATCATCTAGACCTATCTTGGAAGCAATTTCATAAGCGTAGGAACTACCTGGCTTCCCTACTTTTAATCGGTAAGTAGGTTTCAATCCTACCCTGTCGAATTCCATAGAACCGTTGACTACTCCCTTAGATTTAAAAGCGTAATACTTTAGGTTAGAATAATGTGTAGTTATTACACCCCATCCTTTTTTATAATTGAGTGACCTGAGTACAGCTTCTGCTATCGCGCCGCCAAATGCAGGATCGGTTCCAGAACCAAATTCATCAATCAAGAACAAGGTGTCATCGTCTGTAGATTCTGAAAAGAACTTCATATTCTGAAGATGACTAGAGTAGGTACTCAGATCATCTTCCATCGATTGTTGATCACCGATATCTACAAGGAAGTTTTTATATATCCCGAAAGTAGAATTAGGGTCAGCAGGAACGAGCATGCCAGATTGAACCATAAGTTGTAGCAATCCGATCGACTTCATCAGTACAGATTTACCTCCAGCATTGGGCCCACTTACAACCAGCACTCTATTTCCTTTGGTCAACTCTAGGTCAAACGGGATAACTTTTTTCCCTTCGGATTCGTAATTCAATTTTAACCAAGGATTATAAGCATGTCGCATAGATAACAACGGTTGATCTTCTATTTCAGGCCTTTCAGCACCCATCGTAATCGCTAACCTGGCTTTAGCTCGGATCACATCAAGCTTGACAATGATTTCTTCTAAGGACGAAAATGACTCCGCATATGGCCTCAGGAAATCGCATAAGTCTCTCAGGACTTTATAAATCTCTTTCTTCTTTTCTAGATGAAGATTCTGAAGATCATTATTGAGTATAAGAGCGCCTTGTGGTTCAATAAAAACCGTTTTCCCTGTTGCGGATTCATCATGGATGATTCCCGATATCTTTCTTTTATTTTCAGCAGGAACAGCCACAACCCTTCTTCCATTCCTCAATGTCTCTACCGTGTCAGATAACATTCCATCCTTCTTCAGAGAAAAGATAATCTTACTGTAAGTAGATTGCAGTTCTTTTTCTTTAGAAACGATAGACTTACTGATTTTCAGCAATCCAGGCGATGCATCCGGTTTTACCTCTCCTTCTTCATCGATGATAGAATCAATCTTCTCGATGACATTTTCTTCTACAGTATCTGCTGCTGCGACAATTTTAGATAATCTTGGACTCAATTTTCTCCGCTGGGGATCAGAGAAGTAACGATCTAGATCTAAATAATTTCTAACTAAGAAGTAAATTGCTCGGATATCCTCTATCGGCAATACATATCCTTCTTTCTTAAGCAACTCAACGACTTCTTCCACACTGAGATAATTCATGAGTGGCACAGGATCATTTCTTTCAAAGGATTGTACGTACTCGTGTGTGCAATCTAAGTCATGCACAACCGTACTGATGTCAGAGCCTGGTTTTAAGGACAATACTGTTTCTGATCCTCTAGCCCCTAAACAAGATTGGCTGGTCGCATGTAATATGCGGTCAAACTCTAATTTTTCAAAAATATCCTGCGGGTATAAAATCATCCTATTGACTGGTAGTAGCGTATTGTAAATCAGTACATAACAAGGTGCTAATATCTAAAAAATGGCACCAACATACGAAGATAGAAAACAGAATCACATACCTTGAAGTTCACAATCATGCAGATATATTTCACTCTTCATCAGAAGACTTATAGATTTACACCATAAAATCAAGAAAATGGCGGGTAGTCACTTTGGAAAAATATTTAAAATCTCCACTTTCGGAGAGTCCCATGGAGCAGGAATAGGTGTCGTAATAGATGGCTGTCCAGCAGGGATTGACATAGATTCTTTATTGATCGAGAAGGACTTACAGAGAAGAAAGCCCGGTCAGTCTAAGATTGTAACGCAGCGTAAGGAAGATGAGTCGTTCGAGATCTTGTCTGGCACTTTTGACGGGAAGTCGACCGGCACGCCCATTGCATTGTTTATTAGGAATCAAGATCAGAGATCTAAAGACTATTCTCACATCGCAGATAAATTCAGACCGAGCCATGCGGATTTCACCTATGAGAAAAAGTATGGGATAAGAGATTATAAGGGAGGCGGAAGGTCGTCAGCAAGAGAGACAGCTGCTAGAGTAGCTGCTGGAGCTATTGCTAAGATGATATTGTCACATTACGGAATATCGATTACGGCTTATGTATCACAAGTAGGAAATATTGTATCCACATCCGTGTCCACAGATGAATCCATCATTGAAGGCAATATTGTCAGGTGTAACGATGCTGCCATAGCAGATCGTATGATTGAAAAAATCCAAGAGATCAGAAAGCAAGGCGATACCATAGGCGGAGTGGTTTCCTGTATCATCGAGAATACACCGGTAGGACTAGGTGAACCTGTATTCGATAAGTTACATGCAGACCTAGGAAAAGCCATGCTCAGTATCAATGCTGTAAAAGGATTCGAATATGGGAGTGGTTTTGCGGCAGCAACCATGCTTGGTTCTGAACACAACGATGAATTTGCGAAAGCGAAAGACGGATCCATCTCCACGACAACTAATTTTTCTGGAGGTATACAAGGTGGAATATCTAATGGCATGGATATAAATTTCAGAGTGGCCTTCAAGCCAGTAGCCACCATCGTAGCCAATCAGAAGTCAATCGATAAAGAAGGGAACGAAACAACGGTCACTGGAAAAGGAAGACATGACCCTTGTGTTGTACCTAGAGCTGTACCGATTGTGGAAGCGATGGCATCTCTTGTCATGGTAGATCACTTACTCAGAAATAGAAGCGCGAAATTGTAGGTTATCGATTTTCATTGCCTGATTTTTCGATTTTAAGATCCTCGCCGAGTCCCATCTTAAAGTCTACAAGGGAACCGAATTCTCTTCTATATCCTATACCGAAGCCGTATTTCTGACGTCTTGCATCTGGTGTAATCTCATCTATGTCATAACGACCGTATACCCGTAATTTCAGTTTTCTGTCGTCCGTAAGGTAGTAAGCAATGACGAATTCAGGGACGTAGTAATCCGTAGACCTCACTTGAGATTCTCTTACATAAGTTACACCTGTCCCCAGGCTTAATCGTTCGTTAAGAAACCTAAATCTATTATTTACATTGACCTCGATTTCATCTGGATAGATATCTGCATTGTTTTCTTGATCTAAGAATAAGGCAGAGTTGCGTATACCGATGTTGAAATCAATACCAGCGATCAATCCGTTTTCAGACAACCATTCTTGCAGTAAACCAGTAACCACTAGGGAAAGTTGACTGGCTACGAATTCACTTAAGTTAGAGGCAACCGCAGACTGTACGAATTCATCTCCGAATATTTCTCCAGCCAGATTATTAGTCGGTAGAAATTGATTGGTAGTAAGGATATATGCTACTTGATTATTAAGTGCTATCTTATTTCTCTTAAGCGACCGCAACTTTGTATCAGCGAACGTTCTCAGTTCTCCCGTAAGGCCGGGAAAATCCAGGTCGAACGTAACTTCTGGAGCATATAGATTTCCACCTAAATTCATGATTAAATTGACTTGCTGTCTGTTTCTTGCTTCCTGCTTTAAGCTCTCTGGTGCAGTTGTGAAAAATTCATCAAGAAATACATCTAAGGATGCTCTTATTCCATAATCGGCCACTATATCTAAACTCGCGTCTACTGGATCTCCTGTCCATCTTATTCTTCCTCCTCTTCTTACGTTAAAGGGTTTAGCTACGACACCTCGACTGGTGAATAGATACTCCCCTTCTGTGACCTCATAATCACCGAATACTTCGAACTCGCCAGATCTTCGGACATATATCTGCATATCTCCATTACCCTGCCCCTGTATGACATCTCCTTTCTTTTCATCGAAGATAATATTGACCTTGGCGAATTCAGTCATCTCTAAATTCATTTCTATGTCTAATCCTTCGATGACGAAATTGTATTGTTCTACTGTATCTTCATTATTAAGTAAGTCCTCCTTATTTACGAATTTTATAAAATTCTCTTCGTATCCATAGGTGCTATAACCTACTGGAATATTGAGTACTGTTCCTGGACCTGTAATGGCATCGATCTTCATATCTGTACTTCCGAATGTCCCTTTAAATGAAACCGAAACTTCTCCGACTCCGTAACCATAGTAAATGGGGTTTTCGGATTTAGTTGTATTGATAATTACTGCTTTATCTGCTTCAACTTGCAGGTCCATATTGAAGTCTGAGAAAAAATCATGGTTCATGCCACCAGACATTCTTCCTCTATTTCCTTCTATGTCGGTAATCTGAACGCCGTTAAAATTAACGTAGTTCTCAGAAATTTCCACAAGTTGTCTATCCATGAAAAAAGAGGTTCCCAGGTAGTCTATCTTAACACCGGCATCCTTTAAGTACGCTGTCGCAAATACTTTAATGTCATCTATCGTTCCACTTATTCTACCATTGACATCACCTGAACCTATGGTTTCTGATATGCCATCTCCTACAATGTAATCGAAAATATTTACTGGGAAATTTCTAGCCTTTATATCACCGGATATGTTCTTAGATTCTACTTCGTAATTAAACGATGCTTTCACTACTTGTTCATCCTTGTCAATAGCGACTAATCCACTGATGTTGTTATTCTGATCTCTGTCAAGGTTGATTTCTAAAACGCCATAGCTTTCTTCATTCAATCTAAAATCCCCTACACGCAGATTAGACTGAAGATACGCCTCCCCTGTAAAGACGTCATCGTACTTGATCTTAAGATCTCCCTCTCCAGTAAAATCAATTTTATCATAATCAATGATTCCATTGAGTATTGAAAAGTCAAATTGTTTCATCTGCACATCTATGCCTCTGTTGTTGATGTCAGCAATCTCTATTACTCTATATCCATCGGTAAGCGACAAGTCATTGATCTCTAAAAATTCTTGCGCAACTATAATTTCATTATCCGCGAATATATCCCATTCCTTACCCAGCATCTCTAGTCTCTGATTATCTATATTAAGGGCATACCCTCTTTCATGAGGTACAAGGTTTCCTTTAAGATTAAAGTCCCCTATAGAGTCAATAATGTTAGCCGTTGCTAGATTGAAATTTATCTGGTCACTATTGAGATCTGACTCTAAGAAAATGGGATTTATCTTTCGGCCAGCTATCAGGGAAGAATCTATGTTTAAAACAAGAAATCCATTATTAGTCTGATTTCCTGCGGATAGGTCCACATTTAATATTTTAGTGTCCTTGTAACCTATATACTCAATGTTGGAATCCAAGTTTAAATTCTCCCGCTGAGAATCCATCGATCCTTTTAATCGCAAGTTTTTAATCCTCAGATCTGGTATTCCTGCTAAACTCAAAAAGTTCTTGCTATCATAGAGGTCCATGCTCAATCTGAAATCTTGATCTCTTCCAGATTGATTACTTACGGTCAAGTTTTTAGCATGATAAGGGTAATTCCTTTTCATGGTTTTCTTAAACTCGCTTACAATCTGATCCAGTCTGAATTGACCTTCTATTTTTAATTGTCCGAGATCGGTATCAACGAGTAACTTACTCTTGCCTTGTGGTACAGAGTATGAATATAAGTAGAAGGTATCCAATCGGTGTAGTGAATCTGCATCTATAACTATGTCCCTGCCATTAATCACACCTACTAGGTCGGTTACGCTATTGCCCTGGATATTGAAATCCATAATTCCAGAAACCTTCATCCTTTTATCTAAGAAGTTGAGGGATTGCAGATCGAGTTCTCTTACATCTGCCTTGACATCCATCACCAGCGTACTATCCTTGTATGAGACATCTCCCTCGAAGTCGAGGTTTATATTATCATCTTGAATACTGAACGCGCCGTTGAAAACATTTTCTGCCAGTTTTCCATCCATCTTAAAATCTTCATACAGATATCCTTTAAACTCAAGCGCTTCTACATTGGCTTCTACATCCGCTATGGCATCCTTTAGAGTAAGACCTTGTCCTTCTTTTACATTGGCATAAAAGGTGACTTTACCGAGTTCGTCATTGTCACTCCATGACTGTAAGTCGAAATCTATTAACCTCATTTCACCACTATAATTCGCCCTCTCTGATCCTTGCTTCACATCTAATCTCATATCCATGTCCGCTCTACCTAGTTCCGTGGTTAGGCTTCCTGCTGCTACAAAATCTTTTATAAAGCCATCGAATCGGCCTCTGAAATTCAGCTTCCCTAATTTATTGAAATTCTCAGGCGGAGAAAATGAAGGAATAAAATTCCGTAAGAATTGAACCGAAGAATTCAGTTTTTCTACTTTTAAGTTGATAACTGCGTTGTCGGTTTCTGTGAGGTTGTATGTACCGAAATTTCCTTGAAAATCAATCTGATTCTGAATGCCTAATGCGATATTTCGACCACTCAAGGATGATGTTACACCTCTGAATTTACCACTCAGATTAACCGACTTATCTACATTATAGGCGAAGAATGAACGCTTAGCTAAATCTGGTACAAAATGAACGAATTCATCTAAGGCAAGCCTGCCTCGATCAACATTGACACTCCAGTATACATCATCGGTGAAATTCTTGAATGCTTCATAATTTTCGAAACTCACTCCAAACTTCCCATCTATAGAAGACCGATCTGTTCTCAATATAAATCCTTCAAGAGTCATCTCTGTATCCGTAAATATGACTTCTTCAGATTTGATGTGTTCTATGGCAAATCCCTTATTGTCTACAAAGGATAAAAATAAATCATTTCCGTATAAACCATCGACAGATGAATAATCAAACTCTTTTCCAGCTAACTCGATGTTGAGTAATGAAAAATCACTAAAATTGATGGACTCTTCGTTGACAGGAGCATCTGCTTTATTCAAGTCTTTATAAATAAAACTACCTCCATCGATGGATAAGTCTTTTACGAAAAATTGTAGATTATTTGCCTTGAGCGAATCAACAGAAACATCAACTTCCTCAAGGTTTTCAATCTCAGTAGTTATTGTACCGTCTAGGCCCTTTACAATTTTCACGTAGGGTGATCCTAATTCTAGACGACCTATAGAATAATAATTCGTCTCCATGTCCATGGAATCTATAACTATACTTCCATTATCTATTTTATAGACCGAAGAAGCTTCATTGTTTTCGTCGTTTATAAATATGGCTATATCCGAAAAGTTAAGCTCGCGCAAGCTGAATTGAATTCCTTCGCCCTCAGAATCAGAACTTGTAGATGTTCCATCTCCGCTAAACTTCTTGAGAATCATCTCAAGATCTGTAAGTTGCTCTCCCGATTCCTTATTTATCCGCAAGGTGGAACCTTCTATATCAATTGAATTGAGGTGGTAACGATTGTTCCATAAAAGGCCTATATTATCCAGTACGGAGATCCCCATCCTTGATAAGGAAAACAAGGTGTCTTGTTCTGTCTCACCATGCAATACCCAGTTTTCCATATCCAGGCTTCCGCTGAATGGGTTATAATAAATCTTATCGAATGAAATATTCCTATCAATCTTGTTTTCTAAATAAGAAGTAACCTTACCGGCTGTCCAGTTCTGTACAGATTGTAACCTAAGCAATAAAGCTATAATGAATGGTAGAAGAACTAGCAATAGCAACAACCAGAAGAACCATCTACGTTTCTTCTTTTTTAAAGGTTTTTCCTGCTCTAGATTTTCATTCATATATGAGATTATAACACCTAAAAGGTATATATCTTTTCAACCACAAATGTATTTAACTTTACATTAATCCTTACGATAAAAGTCAACGATCTATGATTATTGTGATGAATCACCCATTCTCGTTGTATAAGTTGTAAATCTGAATGGCTTGTCGAGCTTCAGCAACATCATGGACCCGCAATATATCAGCACCTTCTACAAGTGCTAGGACATGTGCTGCAGTACTTGCATTGAGCGCTTTTTCAGCATTGATATTCAAGGGTTTATACAACATCGATTTTCTTGAAATGCCTACCATTATAGGTGCATCAAAAATCTTAAATACGTGTAGATGCGATAGTAATCTATAGTTATCCTCTACTGTTTTACCAAAACCAAAGCCTGGATCAATCACGACCTGAGTAATGTTCCTCTCTTTCAATGCTCTAAGCCTTACTGCAAAAGCATCTAATATTTCCTTGACCACACTGTCGTAGGAAGGGTTACGTTGCATGTTATGAGGCATGCCTTTCATGTGCATGGATACATAAGAAACCTGGCTATCAGCCACAACATCCAGCATCTCTGCATCAAATTGTCCTCCGGATATATCATTGATCATAGATGCACCTAATTCACAGGCAACCTTAGCTACTTTACTTCTTAATGTGTCTATACTTACTAGCGTATCCGGAAAATGTTCTCGCATAACCTCCATTGCGGGCACAACTCTCGCTAGTTCTTCCTCTGTCGTTATGATTTCAGCACCTGGTCTAGAGGACATACCTCCTATATCAATTATATCTGAACCCTGAGAAACCATCTCTGAAACTCTCGCCAGAATAAGGTCCTTACTCGTGTATTTTCCCCCGTCATAAAATGAATCAGGCGTAACGTTAAGGATGCCCATAACCTTGGGTTTCGATAAGTCGAGCCTATTTTTCCTAGATCCTATAACCATTTCAATAATTTACGACAATATACAATCGATATCTAGACAAGGCCATGTCAATGTGTATAGAATTAAATTTCAAGAAATTCTAAGTATAAATGTAAAGTGACTATTCCATTATTTTTACGTCATACATCTTGGTAATTATAATATATCCATGTTCTCTCTAGCAGAGGATTACATTTATTTAAGACCTGGATTTAGTATTCTGATTCTTTTAACTCAATGTGACGGATAGATTCCTTTTTGAAGCAATTTTAGTATTTATT
>CAZFJO010000096.1:0-12223 GCA_964518915.1 uncultured Saprospiraceae bacterium | reverse complement strand
GTATAATCTAATAATAAATCTACAATTCTCAGAATAGGTGGATGCTTGTGGCCACCATTGATGATACCATTATAGCAGTGATGTTTAGTTTTAACTACACTTACAGGATCTAAATTCCATCCATGGTATACGTTTAATTCTAGCACTGTTTCTATCGCAGGAACACCTGCCAGCCTATAAATCCAGTCCTTGTCTAGTTGCTTTCCATGCTCTGAATATGCCTCCACCCAAGCGTCGACATGTGTAGGCATAGAATCTGCTAACGTACCATCTAGATCAAAAATAAGTCCTCCAATACGCTTGCTGATTTCAAGTTTTATTCCTTGACCTTGTCTATCTGAAATGATATGGTTATTTATTTAATGTTGAAGGTATACTTAGCTACTGCCGCGATTTCCTCGTCACTTAATAATGGGCCGAATCCCGTCATGGTGTTCTTACCATTTTTAATGATGGTCTTTCTTTCGTCCATGGTAAGCTTAGAAACGGTCAAATCCTTAGAATTGTTTAATCCTAATTTTCCATCTTCTCCATGACACAAGACACAATTAGACTTAAATATCTTCTTTCCATCAACTCCAGAAGCTGAAGTTTCTCCTCCACCTGACTTTCCGCCACAAGCCACTACGAAGATGAGGGCAAGTGCAATTATTATATACTGTTTCATTACAATAAAATTTTACGATAAATTGTGTAATAACCACTTTCTAATCCTTCTGCATTTTCAAATGGCTCTAGGCAAATTAAGGCTAATTTCTAAAGACCTAAGATACTTATATCCAACAAGAAAATGAGAAGCTTAAAGTATAGTAATTCAACTGTAAGATCAGAAAAATACTACTCAGGCAAAAAGAAACCAAAGAAAAAAGAAATTATTCCTTGATAAGCTTCACAACGCTATACTTGTCACCGAAACGAACAATAGCATTATAAAGGCCTCTGATATATTCTGTCCTTGATAAATCAACCGGGATAACATTGTCTCCTTCTAGAAGATCTATGGATATGTCTTGAATAACACGACCATTAGCATCATATACAGAGAATTCAGCTTTTCTATCTTTTTCTGAATATAATTTTATACTAAATAATCCAGTAGAAGGATTAGGGTAAGCTGCTGATTCAAAGTCTATAGGCTCTATCGTAGGACCATTAGGTATATCCTCATGTGGCATGGCTGTGAATAGATTGGGTTGCATCAACTCAAGTTCCGTATTTCTCGTAAGTATATCATACAAGGTTACGGCATCAATCTCAGCTATTTCTTCTTCAGAGAAAGCAGCATCATTCTTATAAAAGAAACGATCTCCATCTCTTAAGGCTTGAAATTGTCTCTCTATTATTTTCATCATGGTTTCTCCGAATAGAGCCCCATTTAATTTCTTTTCTGCGAGCATTCCTACCCACGGATCTACATTTTCAAGTTCGCCATAGATTCTCCTTAAAGTCTCTGCATCGTCTGAAAACTCAACCATGGTCTCAAAGTCAGGATACATCGTAAGACCTAAATCTTGTCTGATATGATTAAATCCACCTAATCCACGTTCTCTACCACGATTGATACTTATCGCTGCAAGATCAAATCCCTCTGCACCTGAATTGGTACTTCTGAAATTCCTTACATCATTCACTACCTTACAATCTAATTCTTGCTGCACTTGGATTCCCATCCCTTTAAAATATGGTTCAATTCCTCCAGCAAGAGAAACTAAAAATGGATTGAAATAAGCATCTTTTAACGATATGTTGCCTTGTCCTATTTCTAATCCTTTATTATCCACACGCATTATACTAGAATTAATAAGCGTAGGCTCAAGCTTAAATGCCGCTGCGGAAAATACATTAGAGATAGAAGGATTCAACTGATCGTTGTATCCAGAATACTTAGGCAAGACAACTCCCATAGCAGGTAGCCATTCATTATAAGTAATAGATTGTATATAGGCTCCTATTTTCTTTCTTGCTTTCTCATACAATTCATCTCCTGACAAGGTAGGATCTTCTGTTGCGAAGACATCTACCAGACGATTGTGTTCTCGTACGAATAAGGTATGGAACCCTATCAATAGTGGGTTCTCATTGGCCCGGATATCTCCAGCGACATAATACTTGCTTAGTGTTCCAGAATAATCAGCCATATTCGGCGCCTCAGAATCAATTCTCCCATTAAAATCACCATCGATTGTATTCCATGGAAGTAGATTTCCAGGTGAAACCTTAAGTTTTCCGTTTTCGCCTCTCAACCATGATGCTCTTTCTATATCTGATCCATATATGGCGGATCCGTCGAGAAATGCCGTAATGCGATTCACATGTCTTCTAGGATTGTCTATCCCTGTACCTGTTCCTAAGGCTATTTCACTTCTTGACATAGGCAGAACCGACCCTGGCGTGAAGTGCATATCATCACTAGGTACTACAATATTACTCAGAACTTCTGTGGGAGCATCTATCATTAAAGAGATGTCATGGTCTATAAACTGTCCGAAGGACCATAGATAATCACTCAGTGCTAATTCATCAGGAATCGCCGTATTCTGGGTGAAGATTTCATTACTTATATATCTGGGGTTAGGTCGGTTGTGTTCTGCGCCTAGTTTAGGTTCACTGATACCATCTGCATAATCAAGATTGGTCCAGTAAGATAATATAGAATGGGTTGCTCCCCATTCTGGATAGGAAACATTGTTGAAAGAACCGTCTATGGTTCTTGTTTCTTGGGCGTTCGTAGCTGTTACGAGCAAACACAACATTCCAACTGCAACTGAGATAGATCTCAACATTTTCTTTTTCATCGGTTAATGTTCACAGGCATGGTGTAAAGTCCATTTTAAAAGGCCAAATATATGGAATAATCCCTATTCTAGTCTCCTTATATGTCATATTACTTACCATTTTAACCAGTATAATTCATAAATGATACATAGCGGGCAATAAACGCCCTAATTATTACTGTAAATGGAATGTAGTTGCTACCCAAAAGAGCAAAGCGGAAAGATAGAAAATATATAATCATATTACAAAATATATTTATATATAATACATAGAATGATAGTTATATACATATAAATTGATAAAATTATTTAACTTCGAATGATATGAAAAAGCCTGAATGATAACGATTTATACTTTCTTTATTATTCACTTTTTCCACCCTTTAATTACAGAAAAACTGTCCTCCAATTTTCTTATTCTGCAATTATTTAAATGCAGAGGAAAAGTAAGGGTCATTCCTATGCATTCTATGTATCATTCATAACCTAACTTACGTTTCTATAAGGATTGAATAAATTCTACATACATATCGTCATATTATATAGCCTCGCGGGCTTCCTCTCTCCCCTTATGGGACAAGGGTCTAATGTGGTCAGTAAGACGATCATTCTAGATACATGCTACTACAAGCTAGACACTGTATCTATTGCCACTGAGACGTTCACGATATCCCCTGAAATTCCTTTCCAGATCAAGGACAACTTCCTGAGTACCTCTTGCGATTCTATGGATCTTATAGGGAGATCATTTAAGGTTAGCTACAGAACATTTGACTTAGATCACAGAAAAACATATGCCCTTATAGATACTACGAAATTGAAATCAAGAGAAAAAGCTGTTTATATAGGGTATGATTTTTCACCATTTGCGCAAAGCGGTACTTCTCCACTCATCGACCAGAGTAATCTCAACTACAACGGGAGCATATCTAGAGGCTTCTCGGTCGGCAACAGTCAGAGTCTCGTTCTTAATTCTAATCTTAACCTCCAACTTAATGGAAACTTAGGCAATGGGATCAATGTGGTAGCCGCAATTTCTGACGATAACATTCCTATACAAGCTGATGGAAATACACAACTGCTGCAGGAATTCGACAAAGTATTTATCCGCGTATCTAAGGATCGCCTAGGAGTAACAGCCGGAGATTATGACCTGCCTTCAGGCGATGGTTACTTTATGAACTATTTTAAGAAAGCACAAGGACTAGAACTTTCTAATACCTTCTCGAATGACGATAGGGTGATAAGCGCAAGGGCTAACTTCGCTATCTCGCGTGGAAAATTCTCTAGACAAATACTTGAAGTGAGTGAAGGAAATCAAGGACCGTATAAATTAAGAGGCAACAATGGAGAACGATTTCTGATTGTCCTACAAGGCTCTGAGAAAGTATACTATGATGGAAAACTACTGGTCCGCGGTCAAGACAACGATTATGTAATAGACTACAACAATGCCGAAATAATTTTTACCCCACAACGATTGATAGCAAGAGAATCGAGGATCATAGTAGAGTATGAGTATACAGATCGGAATTACTTAAGGACTCTTTATGCCCTCACATCTTCTATTAAGAGTGATAAGTATGAATTGAACCTTAATTTCTACAATGAACAAGACAGCAAGAACGCAACAGGACAGATCGAGCTTGACAGCAATGATATCCGCATCCTCACCCAAGGCGGAGAAAACCCTTCTAACTTAGGAAGGAGTGGCATCCGACTTATAGATGATGTAAATCTGGCAGTAGGAACTATATTCTACGACAAGGCTCCTAACCCAGATGGTGGTGACAGCATACTTGTATACCAGAGTGACCCAGAAGTTGCAAGATTTACAGCTATCTTCTCTGAGGTAGGCCCTGGTAATGGCTCCTATGACATCGATAGTGAAGCTGGGGCCAATGGGCGCGTGTACAAGTACGTAGGACAAGAAACTGGAACGTATGAACCCATCATCCAACTTATACCTCCTGAAAAACGTCAGATGGTAAGCCTAGGAAGTGTCTACAATTTTTCTGACCAAGCTAAGGTCTACGGCGAATTTTCTTTCAGTAGTTTCGACTTCAATAGGTTCTCGGAGATAGGGAATCAAGACAACCAGGGCATAGCATCCAAGGTAGGATTTCAAGGAGAGCGTTCTCTAGGAAGCAAAAAGAAAAAATGGACGACCAGCTTACTTATAGATTATGAATTTCTCCAAGAGAGTTTTCAATTCCTCAATCCGTTTAGAAACCAAGAGTTTACCAGAGACTGGAATATCATAGGCCTTGAGCGAGCCGACGAACATCTATGGAATGGTCAATGGTCTATCAATCAAGGAAGCAAGTGGAAAATGGATTATCGCCTTGCCATATATGATCGCAGAAATCAATATTCAGGAACCCGACATGTTCCTTCTTTAATATATAGAGATAGCCTGAATTTTATATCCATAAAATCGGACTTTCTATCTTCTGAAAACAGTGTAGAAAGAACTTCTTTTTCTAGACCCACCATCGAACTCGAAAGAAAATTTCCGAAACTGGACAACTGGACACTGTACGGCAAGTATTTCTCTGAAAACAATGAGATCACTTCCATTAATCAAGGAACCTTGAGGGAATTGAGTTTTTCCTTTTCAGAATACTACGGAGCCATAAGGAGTCCAGAAATAGACAACTTGCAAGTAGAGTTCTTCTCTAAACTCAGGCGAGATAATCTTCCAGAAAACGATGTACTTGCAGAAGCCGCATCTGTTACAGAGCTGGGTATGATAAGTTCAGTAGGTTCTTCTGATAATGGCATAAAACTCAATCTTACGTTTAGAGATTTCAAGGTATCGCTGCCAGAAAAAATAAATGAGCAAGACAACAAGACGCTGCTGGGCAGGATCGACTATGCTTTCAATATTAAAAATGGACTGATCCGATCCATCAGTAGTTACAACATAGGTTCTGGACAAGAAGCGAAGCGAGAATTCCAATTCGTGAAAGTAGAAAAAGGAGAAGGCAATTATGTGTACCTGGGTGACCTTAATAATGATGGAGAAGATCAGATTAATGAATATGAAACTGCGGTCTTCAGTGATCAAGCAGACTTCATAAGGGTAAGCATAATAAATAATGAGTTCATACGAACGGAAAATCAAGGTTGGAATCAGAGCATCTCACTTGATCCAAGTAAAACCATAAATCGCTCAGCAACTGGATTAAAAGGCCTCTTGCGTAAGTTCAATACTCAATCCACCCTCAGAATAATCCAGAAGACTGAGTCAGAAGGAGAGGGAGGATTAAAGCTTTTTCAATTTTCTAGCCAAGATACTTCTCTTGTTTCTTACAATCTGAATTTCAACAATACGCTCTTCTTTAATCGAGGCAATGCACTATACGATGTACAAGTAGGTAACCGTCGAAACAAGAATAGATTCGTACAGATTACGGGTTTCGAAGATCGAGGTGTAGATGAAATTTTTCTGCGCACACGTATAAATCCTAAGAGTTATATTGATTTTATCAATGAAATATCGATAGGTGACCAGACCTATGATTCTGAGTTTTTCGACAATAAAGATCTAGATGTCGACTACATCACCTGGAGACCTACACTTAATTTTAGGCCTAAATCTAATCTGAAACTCGCGCTCAAGTATCGCTATGATACTAGAAAGCAACGGATCAACGAACTAGAAGAAGCACAGAGTCATGACATAACATTCGAGACGACGTGGAGACAGGCTGCTAAATCTAGCTTATTGTTTTCTATAAGCTTCGTGGATATAAATTTCTCTGGAGAAGCTAACACTCCTGTTTCTTACAATCTTCTCTCAGGCCTTAATGATGGCAACAATTTTCTATGGAGTATTAACTATACCAGAAGACTTGCCGGTAACGTGGATTTAAACATCAACTACAATGGCAGAAAAACTGGCGATAATCCGACAGTTCATGTAGCTAGGGCTCAAGTTAGGGCTAATTTTTAATCGAAATATAGATATTAGACCATGCCTTTTTTCGCATTCATATTCGGATTGTTTTTTCCTAGGTTGTTAATCTTAGGTCTATACTTTTTTACAGATTGGTTTCAAGGCGTGTACGGTGGAATAATCATTCCGATTATCGGATTCTGTATAGCTCCATTTACCCTATTGTGGTACGCCGCTGTTATGAATCACTACGGCGGGAACTGGAGTATTATTCCTATCGCCGGACTGATCATAGCCGCGTCTTTAGACATGGGCATCATCGGCAAGGCAAGCAAGAAAGATTGATTACTTAATCAAGCGGGTCTCAGGAAACATGCTCACCCACCCAAACCAAAAACTGCGGTGATGAGATACTCCAGACAACTTCCTATCAGATGTGCTATCGATTAATTCATTTTCTTCTATGTACCATTTTCTTCCCGATTGATCTGTAATCACATCGCTCCCATCATAATCCATGAATACAATTTCTTCTGCATCATAAACTCGATTTCCTCCAGTCACATCGGTAAGGACTAGATACTTATTTCCATTTATTTCTGCATGGTAGATGGGTCGCTTCCGCAAATATTTAGCAGCGATAGCAAGCGGGTCTCTTCTATATTCTGGAGCTCTAATAATTAAGACTTCATCCTTATTCTTAAGTTTCTTAATCTTTCCTGGCACTTCAAACATCAGGTCGTCTGTGGCAAAATAATCTCTATACGCCGCCCCTTCTCCATAATCTCTTCTGTGCCCTGTATCTAAGGACAACACTTGTGAATCCGGGTGTCTCTTTTTCCATTCTCCCCAGGTAGTCGTTACTACACTTCTTGTAGTCAATTCAATGCCCTTTCCTACAAGAGGTCCGATAACAGGTTCACCATAGACAGTATTCCATAAAGATTGAGTGGCCTTATCGTACATCAGCTTATTGCTTCGGTAGAGAAACCCACTTGTACCCAAGTTGTGTTTTACACCATCTACCTCCGTATCATACAGAATAACTGTTCCACACAGCGTGCAGTAAACTCCTGCTACTTCCACGCCGCCTACTTCATCCACGAACATCTCGTGCCAAGCAAGGATTCTTTTAGGGTAGGCTCTTACATCTCCATTGACTTCTATTCCGAATACTACATGATCGTCCTTTAAGTATGAAGCCTGATGTGCCGGAATCATCTTAGGATATCTTAAGGGAGGGATCCCATCTTGCTTTACGCCACCCCATCTCACTTCGTCGAGCCTAATCTCTGATTGATTCGTCCGCTCTTTAAAATAACGATCGAACCGCTTATCTATATAAGCATATAAAGTAGATTTAAAATCTCCATAATCATCCAGTATCGTTTCATCTTTAGTCCACAACCACTTAAACCACTTGTTGATGTCAACCCCGTATAGCTTTCTCGTTTTTTTCTCAAGCAAGTCAAACAATTGGTTATATATCTGAGGATCTGAAGTCAGGCTAGCCACCTCAAGGGTCATTACTATATACTCGTCCTGCCAGTTATCTTTTATATGCTTTAAGCTACCAGAAAAGGAAGAAGGGCTACCCACTAGAAGGTTAAGAAAATGACTATATATCTCGGTATGGTCTTCATCAATGGATGGGTTATTCTTTTCTTCGAGCGAGGAAAGATTCTGACCATAGACTGACCCGATCCATAATATGACCAATACTAATCCTATAATTGACTTTTTCATAATTCCGAATACTGTTGTAAGATCAACAACTTAAGGGAGCGAGAAATTGATCTTAATAACAATCAGATTAAATTTCTTTTGTGATACAGTTGTTTCTTGCAAGACATAAGCTCACTCAGATAAGAACATTCTTCAACTGGCTGGATTGGGTTCTATGCCCGATGATGTAGGGCTATTCTATAGTGTCTTTAGGTATTCCAGAAGAGCTGTTCTCTCCTCATCCCCTAAGTGATCCGCGAAGTAGTGGCCTTTATTCCCGTACCCTCTGACACTTGTATCGTAATCATACTTGTCACTCTTAGCTTCTTTAACCGAATATGCAATTCCCATAAGGGTATGGTCATAGTTCTTTTCCGATAAAGCCCTCCGCCATATCTCCGGTCTCCGAGTACTATCTAGTAAATCCATCAAGGTAGGGACAGATCCATTATGCAAGTAAGGAGCTGTAGCCCATACGCCGTTTAAAGGGGGCGCCACATAACCATTGCCTGGCATGAGTTCTGCAGCATGTGGCCCTTGCGCAAACCATGAATTATTATACCAACCTACGAAATAGTCATAAGCGAAATTGGATTCAGCAAGATTCTTATCTGTCTCTAGAATTTCAAGATCTACAAGTACATTAGGATATGCACCTTGTGGACCGTAGGTCCCGTGACAGGTACTGCATGTCTCAATGAAAATTCCTCTACCCTCTTCTGCAAGTCCTTGATCAATCTGCCCGGTATACTCAGGCGGCTCAAGCGTATTGATGAAGGCAAGCACATCTGGAAACTGGTTGTCGACTTCTCTCGCCTTGGTACTGTCCTGCATGGTCAGGATACTAGAAGCCATCATCAATCTCGAAAAATCTTTTCTCCCTACCGCTGTTGTAAACATTGCATGCTTTTTCTTCAGCAACCACCATGCTGGAACATCGGCAGGTATTACTTCATCGGGTATGGGAAGCAGCGGGTCGTTGCTCCATACAAGATCGTCTTGTGTTCTATGTGCTGCAAGAACAGCTGCTAGTTTGTCAGCAGAATTAGCGCCGACAACATCTGTAACCAACTGACCTGCAGTGGCAATAATGGCTTCATTAAACGGTAGGAAAGCCTCATACTCTGGAGAGTTTTCACCGAAACTACTCTTAACCAGTAGATCTAAGAATGGTGCAGCCTCTCCTTGATTTATCGTCGCATCAAAATCAATATTACCTAAGCCGAAAACGAATTCTCCATCTACTTTTCCAGAATGACACTGCAGACAATTAGGGGCGATAATATCTTGTCCATTAGGTGCCTTGGTAAGGTTGAAGCTATAATTGATGTCTGCACTGGGTCCCGTTCTATTCAGAAAATTATCCGAGGGAGCCATCAACCCAAATGTGGTTGCATACAATCCAGCAGGCACACCACTGTCAACGTAGTCGCCATAAAGCAAGTACTCTTTTCCTAGATCAGGATTGCCACTTCTCTGGGGGCTTGCTTCAATAGCCGTAAGGTATTCTTTTACATCCTCATATGGATTCACAACAGGTATATCATCTTCTGCACACGCCATCACTAAGCATACAATTCCTAGCCCTATCAAGGTTGTTTTAAGTCTAACATCCATACCATTCAGTAGCATAGTAAGTGATTTTAATCGGAAAATTGAAACCTCAAGTAGATTATACGCGTATTCCATGTAATAACTGTTTAATTTATGGGTTGTTCATAGATAACGTACGAACTGCCTAGGAAAGTTAGCATTTGAACACATAAAAATTGTAAGAACATGAGACGAAAGTATAAAATGACTGGATTTGCTAGATTCCTTATCTTCTTGATAATGTTTACTCCTCTAGCCTATATGGGTGCAGCCTACTACAATGGTGAAGATGGAATTGAAAAAATAAAGAGCTTCATCGAAAACATTACTTCTAGCGATGAACCATCTGAAAAAACAGTTGAAGCTGAAGTCCCTAGGGAAATAAAATCAGAAGAAAAAGTAGAGTCAGAAACCCCTGCCGAGACAAAAGATGTTATCATAAAAAACCAAGAAGCTGAGATAAAAGAATTAGAAGAAAGGTTGAATAAACTAGAAAAACAAGTAGAAGGAATGCAAGAATAGGCTTGTATAATTTTTAGTGATAGAATAAAATCAATCTCTTTAAGAAGCCTTTCTTAAATTTCATTTAACCAATTCTGAGCCTCCATCGTGTACCAGTTTTTAGAAAAATTCTGAGCAGATATTATTTTCTCGAAGTGGTGTTTCGCTTTATCATTGTCTTTTTCCCTAGCATAAAATCCTCCCATATAGGAATGAACATAAGGATTATTTGGTTCTGAGCTCAACAGCTTTTTGCCGATCTCTGTTATATGTGTATCGAAATTATTAAAGGCGCCTAGATCCATATAAAAAGCAACATCTTTTAAGAAAGATAAATTATGCAGCAGACTCAAGTCTGCGTATTCTATATATGCTGGAAATTTAGAAAAAACTGTATCCAGCAACTTCGTACTTGATTTCAATTTTTCTGGTTGATGTCTAGCCATATAAGACTCCGCAAGTGCTTGTGCCATCAATTTATTTCTAAAAAATTCTTTCTTCCCATGGTCGTTATTCGATATAGAAGTGGGATTTTCTAGCAGAGGCATACCAGTAAGATCATATACATAGTTCTTAATAAAGCTTAAAGCAAATAATGAAGATGTAATGTCCCCATAAATAAGTCTTGCTGGATCACTCAGCAGGTTGTTATTAGCAAGTAAGGTCAGTGTTAATTTCTTAGATGGTATTTTTAACAACAAGCTTGAATAACAATCGTACTGACCATAAGCCCAGACTATATTGAGATTATCATATTGCTGGTTAAAAATTCCATATCCATATGGAAGATGACCATTAAAAGAAGAAAACATAGCATCCCTAGACGATGCACTGATTAATGTGTTGTTGTCTAAAGCAGTATTGAAAACAGCCAGATCATCCAAGTTAGAAACGATACCTGCCGAAACTGAATAGCCATAATCTATAAAACCTGATTGTATCCCGTCATCCACCATGTAGGGTTTCGCAATTCTATCAATCTGCGAGGAATCCCTTAACAAGAAAGTGTTGCTTAAGTTTAATGGAATTACAATCTCACGTTTTAGAACATCTGAAAAAGAACGGCGGGTAACTTTCTCTATTACAGTGGTCAGCAGACTAAATCTAGAACTATAATAAAATTCGTTACCTACACTTCCTTGAGACGTATGAGACAATACATGCTTCACAAGAATTGAATCACCAAGTATGGGTTCGTTGTAAAAATTATTAATGGGTTCTTCCAGTGAGAGCTTACCCTGTTCTACAAGCTTCATTATAAGGACACCGGAAAACACCTTCGTTATTGAAGCAATCGGAAACAAGGTGGTAGAATCTACTTCGATTGACTTTTCTATATCTGATAAACCTAGATGATTTCTGTAAATGGATTCTCCATCTTTTTCTACAGATACAGCGAGTCCTGGAATCTTAAAAAAAGCTTGCAATTCTACTAACTCAGATGTGAATGCATCTGTCTGTGTATCTTGAATCGATCCTTTATGAGAACAATTCGTAAAGAGCAAGAGTAGAAATGCTATGGCTAGTATATGCTTCATAAGGTGTTGCTAATTGGGGTTTATATATATATATTGCCAATATTGAAAATATTTTTTCTATACTACAACGAAAATCACATTCCCAGATTGAAATCTGTTTTGCACATTATCATTTCAGTATATTAATTATTTTAAATCAACCAGATTTACTGACTAGGTTTCAAGGACAACTATACAAGTTAGTATATATT
>CAZFJO010000095.1:8357-12812 GCA_964518915.1 uncultured Saprospiraceae bacterium | reverse complement strand
GTAATTAGTAGTTCGGTTAATATAAAGAAAGAAACTATCTTCGTGGTACTATCTAGCCGAACTGTCAAGACAGCTATCGAACGCTGTAATTTTTCAATATATTACACAATCTGTGAGCAAAAAGAAAATCTTTAATGATCCCGTCTATGGTCTGATTTCATTTCCTTATGAAATACTATACGACCTTATAGATCATCCTTATTTTCAGCGGTTGCGCAGGATCTCTCAAGTAGGTCTGACGTATTTAGTATATCCCGGTGCACATCATACTCGATTTCACCATGCTCTAGGGGCTTGCCACTTGATGACCAGAGCCATCGGAACACTTAGAGAGAAGGACATTGAGATTACAGAAGAAGAAGCTAAAGGAGCGTGCATCGCTATTTTATTGCACGATATAGGGCATGGACCGTTTTCTCATGCCCTAGAAGGAATGATTATAGCTAGATCACATGAGGATATCTCTCTAGACTTTATGATGGCCATGAATGAGGAGTTCGATCATGAGCTTTCTGAAGGTATAAGCATATTTAAAGGCACACATCCTAAGCGCTTCTTGCACGAGTTGGTATCTAGTCAATTAGACATGGATCGCCTGGATTATCTTAATCGCGATAGTTACTATACAGGAGTTGCGGAAGGAGTTATCGGCTATGATCGCATCATAAAGATGCTAAATGTGGTAAACAATCAACTTGTAATCGAGGAAAAAGGAATCTATTCTATAGAGAAATTCTTGATGGCTCGTAGAATTATGTACTGGCAAGTATACCTACACAAGACTTCCCTTGCTGCTGAGCTTATGCTCAAAATGTATCTGACTGAGGTGAAAAAACTGCTCCAAAGCGGTAAAATAAACGGGTTTCCAGAAAATCTTAACATTTTATTAACAGACTCTTTAGGAATTGGTCCGTCACAACTATTGTCAACCTACGCTAAAATCGACGATACAGACGTAATCATGAGTTTAAAAATTATGGAGAATTTTTCTAAACTAAATGTTAAATTTCTTGCCTCCTCTATCCTCAAAAGAGATTTATTTGCTGTATATTTGTCGCCGCAGGCATTTACTCGAGAAGAAAAAGAAGAAAAGACCCAATTAGTAACTGCCTCGCACAGTCTCCCCAAAGAAATTTTTGAAGCGATGGTTGTATCTGGTAAGGTTAGTAATCTAGAATACGCAACAAACAAGGAAGAAATTAAGATACTACAGAAAGATGGCCATGTTGCCAACTATGCTGCGGTATCTGATTATCAAAGGATAAATCAGGATTCGGAGAAGTTTTTCCTATGTTTTCCTAAGTGAAAGCATCATCTTCTCTACACATAATTATTGAAAAACTTTTTTTTAAAACACAAATCAATTTCAACTATGAGAAAGCTGAATTTTTTCTTAACTACTTTACTTATGCTTGTCGTAGGTAGCACATATGCTCAGCCAGCGGCAGGAATGCCATCTGAGCCTGGAAAATGCTACGCTAGGTGTCTGATTTCAGATCAGTACGAAACCGTTACCGAAGAAGTACTAGTAAAAGATGCATCTACGAGAGTAGAAGTTGTCCCAGCTAAATATGAGACAGTTACTGAACAAGTTCTTGTAAAAGAAGCGGGTAACAGATTATCTGTTGTTCCTGCGAAGTTCGAAACTATGACAGAAGAATTGCTAACTAAGGAAGCAAGTTCTAGACTTTCTGTTGTTCCTGCTAAGTTTGAATCAATGACTGAGCAAGTTCTAACGAAAGAAGCTAGTTCAAGACTATCTGTTGTTCCTGCTAGGTATGAAGATGTAGAAGAGCAAGTTCTTGTAAAAGAGGCTTATACTGTTCTTAAAATCGTACCTGCTAAATTCGAAACTGTAACGGAGCAAGTTCTTGTAAAAGAAGCTTCTACAAGATTAGAAACTGTACCTGCTAAGTACGAAACTGTAACAGAGCAAGTTCTTGTAAAAGAAGCTTACACTGTTCTTAAGACTGTACCTGCTAAGTACGAAACTGTAACAGAGCAAGTTCTTGTAAAAGAAGCTTATTCTACACTTCAGACTACACCTGCTAAGTACGAAACTGTATCGGAGCAAGTTCTTGTAAAAGAAGCTTCATCAAGAATCGAAAGAGTTCCTGCTAAGTACGAAACAACTACAGAACAGATCGAAGTTGCACCTGCTGCTTCTAAGTGGGTTAAAAAGAAAGCAGACAGAAACTGTCTTTCTGCTAATCCAGACGATTGCCTTGTATGGTGTCTAGTAGAGACTCCTGCACAATTCAGAACTGTAACTAAGAGAGTTAGAGTAGGATGTGATTCAGGTTATACTGATAATGGTGACGATTGTACTAAAACAGTAGAGATTCCAGCTCAGTACGATACTAGATCTTACCAGAAGCTAGTAACTCCTGCAGCTACATCTACTGTAACTGTACCTGCTAAGTATGACACTAGATCTTACCAGAAGCTAGTATCTCCTGCAACATCTACTTCAGAAACTGTACCTGCTAAGTACGAAACTAGATCTTACAAGAAACTGGTTACTCCAGCTACTTCTAGATCAGTAGATATTCCTGCTGAGTATGACACTAGATCTTACCAGAAAATGGTTTCTCCAGCTACTACAACTACTGAAGAAGTACCTGCTAAGTACACTACTAGAAAGTACAAGAGATTAGTTTCTCCAGCTACTACTAATAGTACTGATGTTCCTGCAGAGTATACTAACAGAAAGTACCAGAAGCTAGTTAACGATGCAACAACTACTTCTACTGAAGTTGCTGCTCAGTACAAAACTAGATCTTACGAGAAACTTGCTAGCGACGCTAACACTACATCTGCTGATACAGATGCTAACTACACAACTAGATCTTACCAGAGACTTGTTTCTCCAGCTTCAACTAATGTAATCACTGTTCCAGCTGAATACAAGTCAGTGAGCAGAAGACAACTAGTTAAGAAAGGAGGATTCAGCGAGTGGAGAGAAGTAGTATGTGATGCTGATATCACATCTGATCTTGTAAGAAGAGTACAGAGTGCTCTTATGTCAAGAGGATTCGACGTAGGAACTGCCGGAGCGGATAACGTAATGGGAGCAGCTACTAAAGCAGCACTTGTTAAGTTCCAGAAAGAGAACAACTTACCAGTAGGTCAATTAGACCTTGAAACTTTAAAAGTACTAGGTGTTAAGTAACATTTAGTCTGAGTAAAAACTACTTGAGCGGATCTGCAATGCAGATCCGCTTTTTTTATTCCTACCCATAGGCTTCCATAATTACAACAGAAGGATCATTCAAGAAAAACCCTATTAAGAGCAAAAGCAATTCTGAATAACAATGGACCTCCTGTTAATTATTCTTTTCTCTCCTTTTATCCCGTCCAAAGCAATTGATTACAACTCTCTCCGACTGAGATTGATTAAGTAAATACCTCCTTTCCATCCTTGTATCGTTACCTAGATACATCTGCCTCAAGTACCCAGAGCTGCACCCTGAATCCCAAGCAATTACATAACTAATTTATTAAGTCCCTACATTTTATAAAAAGAGGTTTTCTACTATTACATTTGCGAGGAATTAATATCACAACCAAGCACAATGTCAACTGAAAACATATTTTCCTTAATCCAAGAAGAACTCCATAGACAACAGTCAGGAATAGAACTCATTGCATCAGAAAACTTTACCAGTGCTGAAGTTATAAAAGCTATGGGGAGTTGCCTTACCAATAAATATGCAGAAGGCTATCCTGGTAAGCGATATTATGGAGGGTGTGAAGTAGTTGACAAGATAGAGAACATAGCGATAGATACGCTGAAAGAATTATTCGGAGCAGAATATGCCAATGTTCAACCACATTCAGGCGCTCAAGCCAATGCAGCCGTTTTTCTTGCTGTCTTACAGGCGGGTGACACAATCCTGGGATTTGATTTATCCCATGGTGGACACTTAAGTCACGGGTCTCCGGTTAACTTTTCTGGAAAAGTCTACAACCCTGTTTTCTATGGTGTGGAAGAAGATTCTGGAATCATCGACATGGATAAGGTAGAGCAACTGGCTAGAGAAAACAAACCTAAGCTTATCATCTGTGGTGCATCGGCTTATTCAAGAGACTGGGATTATGCAAGATTTAGAAGTATAGCCGATTCTGTAGGTGCATTATTGCTTGCCGATATAGCCCACCCTGCTGGATTAATCGCAACAGGATTACTCAATGATCCCATGCCTCACTGTCATATAGTAACTTCTACAACCCATAAAACACTGAGAGGACCTAGAGGCGGAATCATCATGATGGGAAAAAATTTCGATAATCCATGGGGTAGAAAAACCAAGAAAGGCAATACCATAAAGATGTCATCCATCCTCAACAGCGGAGTTTTTCCAGGAATGCAAGGAGGGCCACTTGAACACGTGATTGCAGCTAAGGCCGTGGCATTTCAAGAAGCACTTCTTCCATCGTTTAAGGAATATGGTA
>CAZFJO010000095.1:5959-8257 GCA_964518915.1 uncultured Saprospiraceae bacterium | reverse complement strand
GCTAAGGCCGTGGCATTTCAAGAAGCACTTCTTCCATCGTTTAAGGAATATGGTAAGCAGGTCATACGCAACGCACAAGTCATGGCAGCAAGCTTGATAGAAAAAGGATATAAAATCATAAGCGGAGGCACAGACAACCATATGATGCTTATTGATCTCAGATCTAAAGGAGAGATTACTGGACGAGATGCAGAGAATACCCTCGTAGCCGCAGATATTACCATCAATAAAAACATGGTTCCTTTCGACTCAAGGAGTCCATTCGTTACTTCGGGAATAAGGATCGGAACAGCAGCGATAACCTCAAGAGGCTTCAAGGAAGAAGATTGCTTAAAGACTTGTGACTGGATTGATAAGGTCATTTCTAATTTCCAAAATCCTGCGGTCATTCAAGAAGTTAAAAAAGAAGTGAATTCCTATATGGAAGATTTTCCTTTATACGGTGTAGGAGGATAGTACCAACTCATTCTAAGTAGCCGATGGATACTCAATGTCCATCAGACACAGTCCACAAGCAGGAACAGAATAACTCGTATCCAATAAGGATTGTCTCTCCATGGCATCCTTAAGATCGTGCATGGTAAGCTTCCCTTTATTGTAATTAATACAAGCGCCAACGATCAATCTGATCATACCCCTGAGAAATCTATCAGCCGTTATTCTCAATAAGAAATTTCCATTTCCATCTGTAGTCCATTGTGCTTCTCGGATGTCACAATTCATGGTCTTGACATCGGTTTTAGACTTGCAGAATGGGAAGAATGCCTTATAAGAAGCTATTACATCTAGGCATTCTTGCAACTTATCTATATCAAGCTTTCCGAAATACCTGTAAGAAAATCTATTCTTAAAAGGATCCTTCGTTGTATGAATATTGAATTCATAAGACCGACTTACAGCATCGAAACGGGCGTGGAAATCAGAAGAAACCTGAACAATATTTTCAATCGAAATACTTAAAGGCAACAATGCATTTAGTTTATAAACTGCATTCTCTACAGACGCTTCTGTATCGAAATGAAAACAATAACCACGCGCATGCACGCCACTATCGGTTCTACCACAACCAAGGATGGTAATTTCTTCTCGCAACCAAGTAAATAAGGCTGTTTCTATCGTACCTTGTACAGTAGGTAAATCTTGCTTCTGCGCCTGCCAACCACAGAAATCGGTACCATCATAAGAAACACTCGCTTTATAACGAGGCATGATTATGCAGCTTTCAGCTTATTAAGTTTGGACTTATCTATCTGACCACGCGCATAGGATTCATCTACGACGAAAGTAGTCACGTCTTTCTGGGATGGCAACTCGAACATTGCATCCGTAAGAATAGCCTCACAGATCGACCTAAGTCCTCTAGCACCTAACTTATATTCTAGCGCTTTATCTGCAATGAGTTCCATGGTTTCTGGAGTGAATGACAATTTTATCCCTTCCAGTTCGAATAGTTTTTCATACTGTCGGATAATCGCATTCTTAGGTTCCGTGAGTATCCTCACCAGAGATTCTTTATCAAGCGGGTTGAGGTAGGTCAGCACGGGCATTCTACCTATCAATTCTGGTATCAACCCAAATGCCTTTAAATCCTTGTGGCTTACGTATTGAAGTAAGTTATCTATATCTACCACAGCATCTGGATCTTGAGAAAACCCTATCACTTGTGTATTCAATCTTCTTGCAATAATCTTATCAATTCCAGAGAACGCACCTCCACATATAAACAAGATGTTCTTAGTGTTCAAGGTAATCATCTTCTGTTCTGGATGCTTACGCCCACCTTGCGGAGGAACTTGTACTTCTGTTCCTTCTAGCATCTTAAGCATAGCTTGCTGTACGCCTTCACCAGAGACATCTCGGGTTATAGAAGGGTTATCGTTTTTACGCGCGATCTTATCTATTTCATCAATATAGACTATACCTCGCTCTGCGGCTTCAATATTAAAATCACAAGCCTGCAACAACCTCGAAAGCATAGATTCAACATCTTCACCCACGTAACCCGCTTCTGTAAAAACAGTAGCATCCACTATGGTAAATGGTACGTCTAGGTAGCTCGCAATGGTCTTAGCAAGTAAGGTCTTACCTGTTCCCGTTTCTCCGATGAAAAGAATATTACTTTTCTCAATCTCTACATCTCTGTCATTATTATTGAGGACGTAATTAAGCCTTTTATAGTGGTTATGAACGGCTACTGATAGGTACTTTTTAGCTTCGGATTGACCGATCACGTACATATCCAGGTGTGCCTTGATGTCAGAAGGTGTAAGATTATTAGGAAGCAGAAGCTCAGTGTCT
>CAZFJO010000095.1:0-5859 GCA_964518915.1 uncultured Saprospiraceae bacterium | reverse complement strand
GTGTGCCTTGATGTCAGAAGGTGTAAGATTATTAGGAAGCAGAAGCTCAGTGTCTTTATCGAAGGAAGTTCTGCTCTCTTCTTTTACTATATCGTATGCCTGTTCCACACATACTTCACATATATGTCCATCGATTCCTGCGATAAGAAGCTTCGCCTCTTTTTTATCTCTTCCACAGAAAGAACACTTCATAGATGCTTTGGTGGCCATAAGGCATTGTTTTTATGTTATTTGTCTTGTCGCTCTAGCACTTCATCAACTAAGCCATATTTTTTGGCTTCCTTAGCAGTCATCCAATTGTCACGGTCGGAATCCTTCTCTACATCCTCAAATTTTTTGCCAGTATGATGGGCTAAGATATCATAAAGCTCTTTTCTTAAGCTCTTTATAAGATTATAAGAGATCTCCATGTCTGTAAACTGACCTTGCATACCTCCTGATGGCTGATGAATCATTACACGTGCATGTTGTAAACATGTACGCTTTCCTTTAGCTCCAGCTGCAAGCAATACAGCTCCCATACTTGCTGCAAGTCCAGTACATATAGTCGCTACATCTGGAGACACGAACTGCATCGTATCGTACATTCCGAGACCCGCTATAACGGAACCTCCAGGGCTATTTATGTACATCTGTATGTCTCTTTTAGGATCTGTAGATTGTAGAAATAGCAACTGGGCTTGGATAACATTCGCTACGTAATCATTCACTGGAACACCCATGAAAATAATTCTGTCCATCATCAATCGAGAAAACACATCCATCCCGACTACATTCATCTGTCTCTCTTCTATAACCTGAGGAGTAAAGCCATGTATATTAGGCACAGAGGTTTTCATGTATTTTTCTAAGTGCATAGAACTCATACCCATGTGCTTTACTGCATACTTTTTAAACTCATCTTGTGAAATCATAATATCAATTAGATTTAGTATTTAATAAAAGTGAGGACAATTACTATATGTATTCTACGTTTCTCGACGGCACTAAATTGTACCATCTACCTTACGGTCGAGTAAGTATAACTAATTTTTTAAAGAATCGTTTAATTTCTGTACTTCCTCCTTGAAATCGTCCAGACTTATCGACTCTTCTTGCAAGACAATGTCTTCTTCAATCGCTACGAATATCTTATCCGCTCTCACTTGTTCTTGTGCCTTATTGACCTGTTCTTGATCAGTAAACATACGCTGGACTATGTCGTTAATCTGATCAGGACTCATCGGATAGTATTGCATGTACTGTTGAATCTGTTGCTCAAATATTGCTTTAATATCGTCATACCCTACTTCTATGTTGTATCGCTCAGATAATTTTTCTTTTATCAGCGTCCATTGTAGATTCTTTCTGAAATCATCATACTCATTCTCGAGTTGTTCCTCTGTAAGCTTATCGTTGCTGTACATCAACCACCTCTTTAAAAATGAATCAGGCAATTCCACCTCCGCATACTCATCCATAAAGTAGTCCATCACTTTACGATTCATAAACATGGTTGCTTGCTTAGAGTAGTGGCCAGAAACTTCATCTCTGATTTTCTCTCGAGCTTGTTCTTCTGTTGTGATTTCTCCAGACTTGAAATATTCTTTAAAGAAATCCTCATTAACCTCAGCCGGTTGCAGACGCATAACCTTCTCTACCTTGCCTCTGAATTGATTGCCTATTTCTTTTTCTTCTCCCTCATCTAGGTTTAGAAAATATTTTCTTACATGAGCTTCGTCACGGTCTTTCTCTAGAGCGAATATGTCAAAGTCAAATTCATAACCCACCTTCTCTTTTAATAGATTTTCCTTTGTTGTATCATCAGCAATCAGATTAACCATCACTGTGAAATCAGTTTCCCATCCTTTTTCCTTTATTGCATCACCGTCTAACTCAACGGCTTTAATTGTAAGGATGTCGTTTTCTTCCATTGTTTCTTCGGTAGGCTCAGACTTCCCCATTCTCTTTCTGGCCATCATGATTTCTTCATCGATGACAGATTCAGGAATATCTACCTTATATACTGGGAATGCCGTGTCCTTAAATTCTTTTAACTCGAACGATGGGCTCTCTGCTATATTAAACTTAAACGTGTAATCCTCCATAGCACTAGGGTCGAAATCATAAGCTTCCTGTCCTTCATCCGGCATCGGCTGACCCAGCAAGTTTAGCTTTTCTTCCTTAAGGTAATCGGTAAGTTCATTGTTGAGCTTATTGAAGACTACTTCAGACAATACAGACTGACCATACATCTTCTTAATTACACTCATAGGTGTTTTTCCTTTTCGGAACCCTTTCATATGGGCTTTACTCCTATGCTTCTTAAGTTCACTATTGTATGTGTCTTGATAATCTTCCTTAACCAGCGTGATGATTATATCACTGGCAAGATTTCCAGCGTCTACTTTTTCGATTTTCATAATGGTCTATGATCTTAAAGCACTATTAAGTTATGCTTACGCAAATAAGCTACAACTTACTTAGGCATGAAACAATTCTGTAAAAAATGATATGAAATATAAAATGAGGAACAATGCTTTCTAAATGCATAATGCTCTAAAAAAGAAAAGATTGTGCGGGTGGAGGGACTCGAACCCCCACACCTCGCGGCACTAGATCCTAAGTCTAGCGTGTCTACCAATTCCACCACACCCGCAATCATGTCTTTTTACCCACGAATTACATCTATAAGACGTTACAATCAATAGGTAATAAAAATATAAAAGAACATTGCTTTTACTAAAGCGATGCAAATATATAATCTTTTTACAAATTGAGGATTTTTTTTACCAACAAAGGTTTTATTAATATTAAGGTTGCCATATAGTTGGAATTAATAGTAAATTGGATTGCAGAGATAAGCAGGAGAATATGCCAGTAGCAGTTGAAACTACAATAGATGAATTAAAAGAAATAAGAAAGCAATATATATTGCTTAGACGTAGGATGTCTAAGTCTCTATCTGAGATGGATAGAGTCAACATAGACAAGGCTTATGACCTCGCTGTAGAGGCTCATAAATTCCAGCGCAGGAAGTCAGGAGAACCGTATATCCTGCATCCTATAGAAGTAGGAAGAATATGTTATGAAGAAATAGGACTAGGTCCTACAGCAGTAATCTGTGCTATTTTACACGACGTAGTAGAGGATACAGAAGTAACACAAGAACAGATTCTGGCGATGTTCGGCCCTAAGATTTCTAGGATTGTGGACGGTCTTACGAAGCTAGATGGTCTATATAATGTAGAAAGCCCACAAGCGGAAAACTTTAAGAAAGTTCTTTCAACGCTCGTAGATGATGTACGGGTTGTACTTATAAAAATGGCAGATAGGCTTCACAATCTCAGGACCATAGGCCCTATGCCTGTGCATAAGCAATTGAAGATTGCTGCTGAAACAGCTTACATATATACCCCTTTAGCCCATAGACTCGGCTTGTATAAAATAAAAACCGAGTTTCAGGATATCTGTATGAAAATCACAGAACCGGAGACCTATGGTGAAATAACCAGTAAGCTGCAAGAGACGAAAGCTGATCGGAACAAGTACATCAAGCAATTCATCAAGCCGCTCAAGAAAAATCTGGAGGAGCTAGGCATCACTTATCGGGTAATGGGAAGGCCTAAAGCCATATCGTCTATATGGAACAAGATCAAGAAAAAGAAGGTGCCTTTTGAGAAGATCTACGACCTATTTGCCGTAAGGATCATAGTAGATGTACCCATTCCTAAAGAAAAAACATTCTGCTGGCAGATTTATTCCATCATTACAGATGAATATAGCCCGATTCCTGAAAGACTCAAGGACTGGGTTACTACGCCTAAAGGAAATGGATATGAATCCCTCCATACAACCGTAATCGGGCCTAAGGGGAGATTCGTGGAAGTTCAGATTCGCTCTGAAAGAATGGATGAAATTGCAGAAAGAGGTTTCGCAGCGCACTGGAAGTATAAAGAAGTAAAGAGCAATAACAATGTATACGACAAGTGGCTTGATAACATCCGGGTTATCCTTGACAATCAACATTCCGATGCACTAGAATTCCTCAATGATTTCAAGACCAATCTATTCGCAGAAGAAGTATATGTCTTTACGCCTACGGGAGATATGAGAATTCTACCCAAGGGTGCAACTGCATTGGACTTTGCATTTGATATACACACAGATGTGGGGTATAGAGCGACTGCCATTAAAGTCAATGACAAGCTTGTTCCGATGGGATATAAGCTGGAAAATGGAGACCAGATCAGTGTAACTACCCATAAAAACCAGAAACCCAATGAAGACTGGTTAAAAATGGTCGTAACAGGTAAGGCAAGATCTAAGATCAGATCGGCCATGAAGGAAGTACAACGGAAGAAGGGTGAACTCGGAAAAGAAGGTGTCATCAGGAAATTAAAAAACCTGAAGCTAGATTTCGAAATCAATATAGATGAACTGGTAAAGCACTATGGATATCAATCCAGACCCGCGTTATACGAGGCCATTGTAGAAGATATAGTAAAACTTTCTGAGCTGAATAAGTTCAAGATTGAAAATGGGAAGTTTGTTTTCGCTAAAACAACGGTGGAACAACCGTCTAAGTTGCCTGAAACGACATCCCGTAAAAAGAAGGTAAAGAATAAAAATAAATCGAATATCCTGGTCAATGGAGAACCAGCGGATCAATATGATTATACCCTGTCTCCATGTTGCAACCCGGTTCAAGGGGATGAAATATTCGCTTACTTGACCGTTACCAAAGGATTGAGAATCCATAGAACCAATTGCCCTAATGCAACCCACCTTATCGCCAATTACGGCTATAGGGTCCTTAAAGCAGAATGGGTAGATCAGATTGATAAGAATTTCGTTGTTGAAATCGTTATCACAGGTGTTGATTCTGGTATCGGAGTCATCCAGAAATTATCTAATGAAATATCTACAAAACTAGGCATCGATATCCGGTCCTTTAGTATAGAAGGTAAAGAAGGTTACTTCGAAGGGATAATCTCTCTTGTCGTAAAAGATAAAAATGAATTAAACAAGGTTGTAATAAATCTGGAAAAATTAGATGGCATTCAGTCCGTTATCAGAAAGAAATAATCTGTGTACATTGATTGCTATGAGAACCAATTCTCAGAAAAAGGGTTATAAATAACCAATAAGAATTATTTTGTTTTAGATTTAAATAAATCTCGCTTACTATGAAGATTTCAGAAAAACAACAAGACCAGCATATAGAAGATGTGAAGAAAATATTCTCTTCCTACCTAGAGAAGAATAGCTTCAGAAAAACACCGGAGAGATATGCTATCCTAGAAGAGATCTATAGTAGAGAAGATCATTTCGATGCTGAGGCACTTTATATCCATATGAAGATGCAGAACTACAGGGTCAGTAGAGCGACAGTCTATAATACACTGGAACTTCTGGTAAGCTGTGATCTAGTTACCAAGCATCAATTCGGAAAGAACCTCGCTCAATATGAAAAATCATATGGTTACAAGCAACACGATCACCTTATCTGTGTGGACTGTGGAGATGTTCTAGAATTCTGCGACCCTAGAATACAGCAGATTAAAAATATGATGGGAGACATCTTGAAATTTAAAGTTACCCACCACTCCCTTAATTTATATGGAAAGTGCGACGGAGCTTGCGACAAGACTAAGAAAAACATTTAGAGAAAAAAAATAAGGCTATCGCTTGGGTAATTGATAGCCTTACGGATGTATATCAGGTGTATAGTTCCTATTTTATGAGTACCGTAAATCGTACTCGCAAAGCAAATATATAAATAATTTAAATATGTTTATATATATATGTAAAAAAATATAATAAGTTAAGTGTTAAAATTCAGAGAGGTAAATAAAAAGGAATAGGTAGATCACCTAT
>CAZFJO010000094.1:0-12813 GCA_964518915.1 uncultured Saprospiraceae bacterium | reverse complement strand
GCTTTATAATTTTGATTTATACAATCAATTGTAATTATATCTGCTAGCAAGATTATATACATAGGCTGTGCCCTGTGCCTTATGATGTTGTAAGTATTCTTGAAATGAAAACCAATTAACTATGTTCCATTCATTCTCTATTATTTTTTTACTTGCAACGGTAATAAGTATAATAAATCATAAGTGGTTGAAACTTCCTGCCACAATAGGAGGATTGATCCTTGCCTTAGGCGTCGCCATGGTATTGATTTCTACGCAATACTTTAGTACTTCGTTTTATGCGCAGACTTGTCATCTGGTTGAGGACAGTAATTTTTCTGACCTTATTCTTGAGATTATGCTGAGCTTTCTGTTGTTTGCTGGAGCGATACACATAGATCTCAGAAAACTTCTGAAAGAGAAAATGTCTATTTTAACCTTTGCCAGTTTAGGGATATTGATAAGCACAGCTTTGTTTGGTTTAATGTTCTTTTATTCAATAAAATTAATAGGACTAGAGTTGCCTCTAATTGTCTGTATGCTTCTCGGGTCAATTATCTCACCTACAGATCCTATTGCCGTTCTAGCAATTTTAAAAAAGGCAGGCATAGCTGAATCTCTAGAACTCAGAATAGAAGGGGAGTCCTTGTTTAATGATGGATTCGGAGTGGTGGTTTTTACGGTCATCCTTTCCTTAGTTGAGAGCCATAATTTACATGGTTCTATAGCCCATGAAGTAGGAGCTATTTTCCTCCATGAGGTTTTAGGAGGACTCTTTTTCGGTCTTGTGCTAGGGTTTATAACCAAACATTTTTTACTCCTTGTCGCCGACGACGGAAAACTCAGTATCATGGTTACCCTGTCGATCGTTATGGGAGGTTATGCGCTGGCTCATGCGCTGGGCGTAAGTGGCTTACTGGCCATTGTCATGCTGGGACTATATCTCGGTCATTTTATCAATGGAGAGGGCTACCCTCATACACTTAAGTCTAAGATCAATGACCTATGGTCCGTTTTAGACTATAGTCTAAATATGATGCTATTCGTCCTTATAGGCATCTCTATGCATCTTATTGATTTCGATTACATAATTGTCATTGCTGCTGTCATTGCTATTATTGCGATGCTTGTATCTAGATATCTATCGGTCGTTATTTCTTCTGCTATCGTAGATCTGAAATCTGTTTTCGATCAAGGTACCATCATGATCCTTACCTGGGGCGCCTTGCGCGGAGGCATATCGCTGGCTCTGGTGATGAGTCTGTCCGAAGGGCCATATAAATCTACGCTTATTGCGGTTGTTTTTATAATTGTAGTATTCTCTATTATAATCCAGGGATTGACACTAGGGAAGGTGGTCAAGCGTCTTTCTAAGTAATGAAATTGTTATTGATTAAATGTGGTATCAACAGGGATGATGATTGTGGATTCTGTATCACTTATTATTGCCAATAAAGAGGATTGGCCCGAAAAAAAATATTTGCGTAAGTGTAACAATGCTATTGTGTTTTAAGTGATTTTTTATAACATTATGCAATACTTGAAATTTCATAGGAAATCTATAACAACAGATTAAAAACTGGAAAGTGACGGTTAGTGATTACAAGGAGCATTTTGAATCTAAGTTGCCGGATGAGCGTGATGTTATCAACCGCAATAAGGTGATAAGCAGTATTTATGCAGATTTATATCTTGCTAATACGGATAAGTTTAAGTGGGCTGGGATGGCTGCATTCGCTTCTAATCATATCGGTATAGGATTGATCCCTTACCACTTAAAGGGATTTGAGTTACTAGATCTTTCTAATTCTTGTCGCAGGAAGGGCCTGGTCAATGATTTCAATCTATTGCGTCATATCAACAATCGGATTTACGATGACATTGCCTGGACTCATCAAGCATATTTAGACGGAGGTATAGAACTGCTAGAAAAATTGATGGTTGATGACATGCATTATAGCTCAATGCTCAAGGCTTGGAAGGCCCTAGATGAAGCAGTGAATTTAAGCGAGGACGTCCAGGATAGAAATACGAGGATATGGCTTGCTAATACTCAGTTATTGCGGCACGAACAAGAAATTGTGGTTCAGCCCATGTTTGATAGATTTGGGGCATTGTTTAAGAAAATACTGACCCTGTGTGCGAGTCTCGATTTCAGTCCGAATCATTTTAAAACAGACTTTAAGTATCATTCTTCTTTTCTGTGGTATACCTACCGGCAGCAATTCAGGTTGTTAAGGGAATCTTTTTTTATTCCAGATCTCACAAGGTTCAACCAGAGATGGACTTGGTTAGAACAGAAAGTGCTGGACAACTGGATCTCTCATGAGCGTAAGGATGGTGAAGCGATTAAAGAAAAAGTAGATGTAATTTATAAAGGGAAGGGTTCTTGATAGGAACCTTATCAAGTACACGAGTAAAAGATGAAATTCTTTTAAATTTAGTAGGAAAGAGTGTTCCTGATTGTGATTTTTATATCGAGGAAGTCACATGATCTTTCATGTGTTTTAAGGTGGATTTAGCGTAGCCGAAACAAGGGTCTATGTCTATGTATTCTAATTCATTCAATTCTATTTTCAACAAGGCACAATGATGAACGATGTGCTCATGCATGTACAGCATTTCTCTATTGTAACTAGATGTATAGATCTCATCGTCCTCGACAATATGTAGAACTCTATCTTCTTTATACAGATGCTCTTTAATGGTTGAGAGCTGAGCGACGGCGTACATTCTATCCGTTTCTAATCGATTGTTTCTAGGTCTGCTAGCGTAGTCTAGTGGATTCTGAAAATCGGTATTAATAAGAATATTCATGTACTCCACCATGTGTCGTAGATGGGATCCGATAGAATGGATATGCTTACCGCCTTTCTTATAATCTAAATCACTGAGATTATTAATCAAGCAGGTAAGCATATCTAATTGGAATTCTAATTCTGCAAATATTTTATGCATACAAAATCAGTATAAGCTTATAGCAGTACTATGGCTTTAATATTTCTGTGAATCTATCCTTGTTTAAAAAGACCAGTGCTAAGTTCAATACCAATCCGACGACTGCGCCACCGATTCCCGCCATGTCATGCAGAAGATGGAATATAAAAGCATTGAATAAGATGGCCACTAAGATGGTTAATGCTAGTGGAACGAATTTATTAAGCACTAAAGCTAAGCCACCTAGAATCTCTAGAACTCCAATCAGCGAAAAGAATCCAGAAGCAACATATATGCCTATTAATGTTCCGCCATCGCCAGGGATTTCTGGCATGGGCATAAAATTGGCAAATTTATTTACTCCAAAAATTATACAAAATACTCCGAAGAGTATTCTCAATCCCATTTTTACTTTAGTGTTCATATTTATTAAGTTTTACTTAGATAATTAATTTTCTTTTATCCTTAATCTATAGGTTTCAAGCAATGGTTGTTGTGTGGTCGATGCTTGAAAAACCACACCATTAAACCTACAATGGTTAATGCCCCGATGATGTACCACTTCTTGTCTGCTAGAGCATGTATATTTTCAACCATGATTTCCGCACAGAAATAACCGATGCCACCGATAACGGCAACCCATATTCCGATTGCTATGGCTGCATGTATGCCGAACCTCAGATAACTTACATTGCGTAAGCCAGCCATCAGAATGATTATAGTAGTCATCCCATACATGAGTTTATATACAGATAGAAACATATACGGGCGCTTATCGAACCATAGACTGCTTTTATCAAGCTTTTCTTTAAGCTTTGGTTTTTTATTCAACAATTTAGTCCCATGCTTTTTAGCTAGGGTGAATTTAATCCAAGCCTTAGTGTAGGCTCCCAGAAATGCAGCAACCAATCCCCAGTAATAATTGAAGAGACCCATTTTAGCACTTAATACAGAAGTAAGAAGTAATATTTCTCCTTCTAGCAAGGTGCCTAGATAAGTAGCTAGTAGACCACAACCTTCGTATAAGCTCTCTAACATTATATCTGATTAACTTGGTTGACCTTAAAATTCGTCAAGGATTCTTTCGTGCCGGATGGAAGGTTTATATCGACTGACTTAATAGTTGAATCAGATCCTAGACCGAATGTCAAGGTGGACGTCTGATCACTTACCAGTCCTTCTCCTATAACATATACATCTGATAAGATACTACCATCATTCTTCGTCACAGTCACTTTACTTCCTATGTACTTAGACGTTTCAGGAAACCTGAAGGCAATGTAGTTAGCATCGCCACCTTCATTGATATGTGCTTTAGATTCTCCAGAAAGATTGGCGAAGACAAGGTCTGGATAACCGTCTTGGTTGAAATCACTGGTCAAGGGAGTGATGGCATAGTTCTTATTAATCACTTTAGCTTGTTCCTCCACAGCTGCAAATGTTCCATCTGCCCGCTGAAGGAGAAACCTTCCTGGTAACTTAAATAACTTATGAGGAGGAAAGTCTACATAGTTTTCTGCAACAACAAGATCTTGTCTTCCATCTAAGTTGAAGTCTTCAAATATTGCTCCCCATGAAAATTCAAAATCTGCTACTTTAGTTTCTTCTGCTACATCTGTGAAATTAAAATCACCATTGTTTTTAAACAGCAACCAATCACTTATAAACTCATCTCCCTCAGCAAGATCGCCTCTTGCTAAAAATACAGGAACAGAAGATCCCGTATTAGAAAAGAAGAAATCTATGTTCCCATCGTTATTATAATCTCCTACAGCTATCCCCATCGGATACGCATACTTTCCAGTTGTGGGATTTGATTTTATAGAGAAAGACTTACCTCCTTCGTTCTTGTAGGTTCTAACCTCACCAGTATCGTGTGCTGCTACTAAATCTAAATAACCATCATTATCGATGTCTACTAGGACAGCACAGAATGTATTGTGTACGTAAGTTAATCCATACTCATCTGTCTTATCAGTAAATGTGTTGTCCCCATTGTTTATCATTAATAGACTACTTCCACCATAATTGAAATCTTTAAAAATGGTCTGTCCTTCCATCTTGTCTAATTTTATATAGGCGCTTACGAACATGTCTGCATCTCCATCATGATCAATGTCTCCCAGTGTAACAGAAGCAGCGACAGATTTTTCATTGAGTGGAACTTCTATCTTCTGAACTTCAAATCCACTACCTGTATTTTTATACCACAGGACTCCATAGTCTCCAGTAAGTATTAGATCGGTATTCCCATCCTCATTGAGGTCTATGGATACTGCTCCGAAAGTACTGGTGTTCGCTGGTTTCTCTGGGAGGACAACGGATGATGGCGAAAACCCACCATCTGTGTATGACATCAATACATCTTGTTGTGTCACACCGCCAGCTAAGAAAATCTCATCCACTCCATCGTTATCTATATCGATCATTGCAGATCCCATAATCGGAAGGGATTTCGTGTTGTCGAATTGATTATTCCAACTAAGGTTCATATCACTAAATACTGGAATTTCTGCTTCAGATACAGAATAGTCGCATCCGTGAAAATCTTTCCCAAAATTTTCATCGGGCAGATCTTCAGCCGAACAAGTTGCACTGAATTTCCCCCAGGTTGTCACAGGGTAGGGATTCTTAGAATCCGATTTAAAAAAGTATAGAATGGCTATAACTGCCAGAACTATGATGACTAATAGTGCTAAAAGTATTTTTTTCATTTTAATGATAATTTATTTAGTTGGGTATACAGTAACCCGAAAAATATAAAATGTGTAACATTCATGGCAATGGGTGCAATATGATTGCCCAGAGGCTTAAACCAAAATAACGAGGATATTACAATTAATAATAGAATAATAGGATTAAAAATAGCCAACCACTTAGGTAGGCCTTGCTTATTCTTAATTATCAACGCTATATATAGCCCTGAAACGGCTGCTACCAATAGACGCAATGCCCATACAAGTACTTGATAATGATCCTCATAAGATTGTAGATATAAGGTATGATCTGATGTCCCTACGCTCTTCTGTAAAACTTCTGCGGCAAAATATCTTGAAGACACCCATACCCCTCCTACAGAGAATGATAAAACCCCTGCGATTAAAAGCAGTCTGGCTAATATAGGACTCGTTTCTTTAAATATGTTTTTTAACCCGTAGTACCCGGCAAAATACAATGGAGCCCCGAATACAACTAAAAAATGCCCTTTAGATGCCCTTTCTAGAGGCACATCTTGCAGCATAGAAATCTCTCCACCAGGCCCAGCAGGTAGATAGTGAAGAAGGTATTCTCCTATTCCTACAATTATGCTGGCCAGTAGGCCGATGGCAAGTAATTGTTTATTACTAAAATTCATAGCAAGTAATATGTTTTAATATAACTGATGTAAATAGCTGGAGTTGAATTTCAACCTGCAAAGTAGCTTTATCATGATCCATGAATACTTAATTTAATGAAGCGAGATTGAAATTGTCCTCTGGAAGATAAAATAATCTTGTAGATCTGGAAGACCATTTAGCATGGGTTTTTTATTGTATGGCTTATTTATGAATTGCATTGTACCTAATCTACATCAACGTGGCCAACATGAAAACACCTATCAAAACGAAAAGAGCAGCGATGGTTAATTTCATAATATCTGGATTGACTCTTTTCTGGACATATGGGCCGATCTGACCTCCTATGATTACACCAGGAATGGTAAATGCTACAACATTAATCACTTGATGCAAGACAGAAGAATCAGCTGATGTCGCAAAATGATATATATGCCCCAATGAAGCAAATAGTACCGTTATGACTACTGTAAATATTGAAGTAGCCACAGCTACTGGTGTAGGTATCTTACACCTTGCGACTAAATGATACTCTTCAAGTTCTGCTAACCCTACAGATATCATCCCTACAAATAAACCGCCGATAGCGGCAAATATTCTTCCGGTATTTTTATTGCAGACGGTGTATTCGTATACCTTTCCGTTAGAATCAACGAGCTTAGATTCGTGGTCTTTTTCTTCTTTAATAACTTCGTCATGCTTGTGTTTTTCTTCCTCTCTGTATGACGCAAATAGTTGCCAGCCGATAAACAATAGACCAGTGGCAAAAATGGCTTTTAATATACTCGCTGGAAAGTAGTCTGCGATCAAGCTTCCCGCTATTGCAAATGGAATGGACAAGATTAGTAAACTTCTAGCAAGCTTATAATCTATTAATCCTGCTTTTCTATAAGAGATTACACCAGATGTAAAACCAAATAGCTCAGTGATCAATGCAGAACCTATTGCTATTGTGGGTGACAATCCCAGTACAAGTAGGAACAAGGGAGAAAAGAATACGGCTCCACCTATACCAGATGACATGGCAATGGTTGCAATCAATATACTCACTGGAAAAAGCCACCAATTATCTAACACTAAAAACTCTAACATTCTGAAAATTTATTCATGAATAATTTATTTAAACCTATAGTTTTCATACAATGTTAAATCATCGTACTATGACTTTGTTCTGTAATGTTTAACCACGTAAGATTGTTTTTTGGTTTTTCATTTTTAGCTATGAAAATTATAGACAAGCAAAGTGGCTACGTTTAACATTAAGTGACACAGTGTGTGCCAAAATATAAATTACCGTATCGTCTATTAATTATCTATATATCAAGTTATTATACAGGTAAATAATTTATAATGTGTTGTGTGATTTTAATTGTGCTCTGATATGTCAGATTCCATTGATTAAATATCCGATATCCTTGATCTGTGGAGGTGAATAACCGCCTAAGTCAGTTGTGAAATTCTTATTTTTCTAGGATTCAAAAAATTGCTTATAAAGTATCTTGTCCATCCATCGCCGAGGAATGAATTTAGTGGCAAGAAGGGTAGCGAAAAGGTTCTTATTGATGACTATGCTGGTCTTCGTTTTTTTAGTTAGAATTTTTTCTATTGTCTTAGATATCACCCGAGCTTCGAGTGCATTTTTTTGTCCTTGCCGCATAACCTTATTTGCCTGAAGGCATAGAGATTCATAATCTGTATCTTTATAGTCTAAACATTGGTTGATATTCTTTTCCCAGATTTTAGAGACTATCGGGCCCGGTTGTATGCTTACCACATCTATGTTGTACATATATAATTCTCTTCTGTAAATTTCTGCTAGGCTTTCCATGGCATGTTTAGATACGCAATATGCCCCGTTGTAAGGAGTATTGAAGTAACCAGAAATACTGCTGATCATAATTATCTTGCCTCCTTTAACATGAGTTGATCGCTTCCCTTTTAGAAGTTCAAGGAAGGTGTTCGTAATGTTGCGCACAGAAAACAGATTAACTTCCATCTGCCATCTGAACTTATCCTCTTTCAGAAGTTCCATAGGACCGCCTTCTGCAATTCCAGCATTGTTGATGAGTGCGTTGAGGTGTTGGCCACCAAGAATGCGTATGACTTCCTCCTTGGCTGCGAGGACCTGGTCTTGATTGGTTACATCGAAGAGCAACGGAATGTATTTCTCTCCAAAATCTTTTTTTAATCTTTCCGCATCCGCTTCTTTTCTTACACTACCTAGTACGCGGTACCCTTTATAGATTAAGTACTTGGTAGCATCGTATCCTATACCGGAGGAAACTCCAGTAATTAAAATATTTCCTTTGTTCACAGCACTCTATTTATGGTTGAAATATACCCTGGGTCCTCGTTGTCAAAACGCCGCAAGTATTCCGCCGATTGAAGAAGTGACTTTAATTTTTCCTGCGAAGAAGATCCATAGACGATAAGGTTGTCGATCATGCTTTCTACTTGGGCGTCTGGTGTAACTTTATTTTGTCGGAATAAATGGGCCGATGTTTTTCCGGCATAAACAACATCGATATCGTCTTTCGTATTTCTGATCCCTTTCAAAACATCACTGATCACACGGTTTCCGAAATGATGAATTGCATAATACTTATACTCGTGGTCGAAGTTGAGATCATCTTGTGGTTTTGTAAAAGAGAAGGTAAATCTCTGGACAGATTTGATTCGCAATATACTGACCAACTTAAAGTAAGTAGACTCTAAGAGGTTTTTAAAAGCAATGGCATCTGGGTACTTAACTATGAGTAGGATCTGTCTTTTTCCTGTATCGGAAAGGATAGAGTCGAGGACGATTCCCTTGAATAAAGGGCGGCCTCCTATCTTCCGCACACTCCTTGATGCCAGTCGATTGTACAAGTGATATAACCAAGCAGGGGATGCATCGAAGAAATTGACTGCATAAAGGGGATTCGATAGGTCATAGTCTGGATGATTACTTCTGATCGCTACCGAAGTGCTAGCTGTTATTTTAGCGACAAGCTCATTCATAATGGTATGATTATGCAATTTTAGAGATGGTTACTATCGTCCCTGAAAATGCTGCATTACCTGTTACCTTATCTAGTCTATTGTGATCCGTAATGTCGTTGACCGAAACGCCTGCTTTATCTACGGATGCGGCGACAGTCATTTTAACTCCCTTTTTATTGTGACCGAACCCATGAGGAATACTTATGACTTGAGGCATTATTTTAGGTGTGATTTCTGTAGGTAATTCTATGATTCCAGTACTTGATTTAACTGCCACCGTTTCTCCTTGTGTTATGTTTAGCCTTTGGGCATCATCAGGATGCATCATAACGGTACAGCGGTTTTTACCTTCGGCTAACTTACTGATATTATTCATCCATGAATTGTTGTTTCTAAGGTGCCTTCTTCCGATATAATAAAATTGATTTTTATCGAGTGTAGGGTTTTCTGCATGGGCTAGGTCTTTAAGTCCATGGAGAAATACATCATCGGCAATATTGATTTTATTGTCCGAGGTGTTTAGTACTTTCGGTACCATAGGCTTGAGATGGCCTAAAGAAATTCCATGCTTGGATTTAATCAATTTAGAAAGACTTAATCCACTGAACCAACGCGACGGATGGCTGAGTTTTCCATAAGGTCCTGTCATTAATCCGATATTGAGCAATTGTCTAGGTGTTAAATATTTATGAGGCAAGCTTCTTTTCTTCGGGCTATTCTTAGACAATCTTTGGACGAGCTCTTTTATAATCTGCCAATCATACAATTGACCTTCTTCAGGGGAGAATAACGCTTCAGAGAATTTAGCATTATTACGGATAGATAGTTGATTAAAGATGAGATCGTAATGATCCACCTCCAAGTGTGAAGGAGGAGGTAAGATTATATCAGCTTTGGCAGTGGTTGCGTTGAGGTAGATATCCATAGACATCATAAAATCTAAACCTTCTAAAGCCCGATCAAGTCTTTTGCCATTAGGCGAGGATAAGACAGGATTCCCAGCAAATGTGATGAGGCCTTTAATCTGTCCTTCACCAGGCGTGAGCATCTCTTCTGCCATAACAGAAACGGGCAATTCCCCTTCGAATTCTGGTAACCCTCTTACTCTGCTGTGCCATCTCCCATGGGCAGGTTTGAACCCTTTGTTCCTTTTTATATTTACAGCAGGATCGGTAAACATAGCCCCTCCTTCTTTATCGAAGTGACCGGTTATAATATTGATCACAGTAATCAGCCAGTGACACAATCCTCCATGCTCCTGTGTAGACATACCCATACGACCATAGAGGACAGCATGTTCCTCTAGTACATAATCGAGGGTCAATTGATGTATTATTTCAGCACTGATGCCTGTGCGTTCTGCTACTTTCTGTGGAGGATAAGGCAAGGCAATATCTTCCAGTTTTTCCAGTCCTGATATATGTTCAGTCAGATGATCTAGTGCGACCCATTCATTTTTCATAATGAGATGGAGCATAGCAAGTAAGAGATACACATCTGTGCCTGGCTTGATGAAGATATGCTGGTCTACATGACGAGCAGTTTCATTGTGTCGCGGATCTACAAGTACGACCTTGCCACCAGCTTGCTGAATTTTCTTGATCCGTTCTAAGGGACCACAACCACTCATAATGCTGCCATTAGAGGCTATGGGATTAGCACCGATCATAATTAGATTCTTAGTCCGTTCTACATCTGGAATAGGAATGTTGAGCGGATGGCCAAACATGTAGTAACCGATAAAGTGGTGTGGCAACTGATCCATGGATGTCGGGGAGAAGTTGTTTTTAGTCCCCAGCATGCGTTTTAGTTCTCCTATAAACATCATCGCTCCGAAATTATGTACAGTGGGGTTGCCAAAGTAAAGAGCTACCGCATCTCTGCCATACTTCTTTTGGATATTGATGATTCGCTCAGCTGTATAATCAAGGGCATCTGTCCAGGTTACTTCATCCCAGTTACCGTTTGCATTTTTCTTGAGCGGTTTTCTTAATCGATCAGGATCCTTGTGCAAGTGATGAATTAAAGCACCCTTAGGGCAGATACTTCCTTTAGAGAAAGGGTCTTTAGGATCTCCTTTTATAGAAAGTATATTTTCTCCTTTATGTTCTATCTCAAGACCACACATAGCTTCGCATAGATTACATACCCTGAAGTGCTTAGATACCGGCATTATGTGATTTTAGTTTCTGAATACTTAAGAATCAATAGGGTAGTGCATATACCCAAGCTGATAAAGCACATAGGGATACCTCCTGGAGTTCGGGGACAGATCTCTTTACCGGATAATTCAGTAATTGTACCTCCGAGTGCTAGTAAGAATGGCACGGCCATAAACCCATAATACCATATGTCTTTTCCTAGATACCCCTTGAATACATGGGCTGATAATGCGAGTCCGAAAAACAAGAGAACAATATAGCATGCAGGTATTCCCAGAACTTTAGGGCAGATATTTTTTTTCTGGAAATCAACCATTGATAGATTGAATGACCCATAGATAGAAAATAGAAGAATGGCAATAATCGCAAAAAATAGTATTTGTTTCATTCATGATGGTTTTCGTATATACAATGTGTTTTTTCAGTAAGAGGAATGCTCTGACAAGTTAAGATATATCCGTCCGAGATTTCATCCGATTCCAGACCTATATCTACTTTCATTTTTACTTCTCCAGAGACCAGTTTCGCCTTGCAAGTAGAGCATGTGCCTTGCAGACAAGAGTAGGGTGGTTCATATCCATCAGCCATCAATTGCCTTAAGATGTCTTTTTCTCCCTTCATCTTTACATCAATCTTATTTCCTCCTAGTTCTACGCTTACTGTTCTATCTGGCAATTCATCGTAATCAATGACAGAGGCCTCATCGGATACAGGTGCTGTAAAATATTCTCTATGAATCAGTGCTTTAGGAATTCCTGCAGCTTCCATTCTTTTTATTGAATGTTCAATCATCTCGGCAGGGCCACATAAGTATACTCCGGATAAGTGATTCCTGCTGGTATCCTTGATGTTATCAACCATGAAATCGTAGTCCACTCGACCTTGATGATAGTGGACACCATATTTCCCTATAGGTTGAAGACGATCAGAACCCCTGCTGATGAAATGATGGATTACGATTCTTTCTTTGTATACCAGTTTCAATCGATCCAACTTAGTTTTATAAATGATATTGTCAAGGGTTCTGCTGCTGTAAAATAATAGACAAGATGCATGATCGCTTGTTTTCAATAGGGATTCTATCATAGAAATAAGAGGAGTAATTCCACTCCCTGCACCTACGAATATATAATCCGACTCATTGACTGCTTCTGAGGTATTTAACTTAAAATGACCATTAGGTGCCGCTACTAGTAAGCGCTGGTTTACTTCGACTGAGTCGTTCATAAACCCAGATACTTTTCCACCTTCAATCTTCTTGATTAATATGCTTATGTCCTGTTTCGTTATATCACTGCATATAGAATATGCCCTCCTATGAGGTTTATCTTCAATTACTGGAGCAATGGTAAGGTACTGACCGGGTAAGAATGAGAATGCTTCACGTATATCTGTAGGTATGCTGAATGTTACCTCTA
>CAZFJO010000093.1:0-12989 GCA_964518915.1 uncultured Saprospiraceae bacterium | reverse complement strand
TTCATCATCATTAGCGATTATGGCTTGTGTGTTTTTTCCATTAATGTTGAAAGATGTGATAGAACCCTCTCTGACATTCTGAAACCCTTGTCCTCCATTAATGCCATATACAAGATCATTTTCTGTATCCAACGAAAATCCCTTAGGAATTCTAGTATCTCGGAGGAGCTCTATCTCTGATTCAACTGTTGCCCCCATATCTTCTAAACTTAATAGAAATTCCTCGTTTTCACTGAATGCGTATATATTATTGGTCTTCGGGTCAATAGCAGAAAACAGGAAGTCATTGTCCGCAATAATTGTTCCTTCAGTACCGTCCAGATTGTATCGGCGATATCTACCGAAATGATCGCTTGCATACAACTTCTGATCTTCGAAATCAATGGTACCACCGACCATGAAATCTGTTACTATTTCGTTTACTTCTCCACCTTCATAGGGGAGGCTTCTGAGACCTGAATTTAGATTTACTCGATCTGTCTGAATCCAGTATACTGTTTCATTTTCTTCTTCTAAAATAAGTTGAGTTACACTCCGAGCATTCTCAGCTAAAAGAACCGGATCGAAGTTGTCTATATCGGTCTTCATTAATTGGTTTTCTTCCTGATTAATATAGAAAAGCGTATTGTCCGTGAAATCAATGGCAAACTGTGTAATGTTAGGGATGTTCTCCAGGAATAATTTTCTTCCCGCCCCTTCATAAGATACAGAGCTTATGGTACTATCACCACGGGAGAAGAGTAAGATCTTATTTTGCTTGTCAAGGTATATAGTCTGTAAATCTGTAATGTTAGACAGCAAAGTGGTTTTTGCCTTAGTCTCAAGGTTGTACTTTATAATATTCGTGTTGGCTACATCTGCCCAGAAAATAAAACCAGCTTCTTCATCTAACTCGACATCATTAACTTCTTCAAGTGCTTTAATCTGGATGAGCCTATCTGCATCTACATCGTACCGCATTATCTTGTTGGATCTCTGTGAGCTCATTAATATTTGTTTCTGTCCTGCTAGTGAAAAACTCAGAAAAATGAATAAACTCAAGTATATATGTCTCATAGGTAGAATAGTTAATCTAAGAAATTAAAATATTGAATTAAGGTCATGTGGCTGGTTAGCATACATCTAGTATAAAGTTTAGCGTGATAAATTTAATGTAAAAAATGAAAACGATTGAGCTAAACTTCTTAGCAAGTGATGTGTTTGGATTAAAGATAGATGCTATAACATTCAGATTCATTCTGGTGTAGCTATATGTAATAAGGATTTATAACACTCTCATACGAATAACATGTTTGGACTATTTAAGAAGAAGACAGAAAAAGAAAAGTTGTTAGATAAGTACAACAAGTTGCTGGAAGAATCATATCGGCTATCCACGTCAGATAGAAAAGCATCTGATCTTAAGAGAGCTGAAGCAGAAGAACTTGTGAAGGAGATTGAGAAGCTTGCCTGATTTATCCCATGGTGGAACGGATCAAGCCACCATCTACACTTATGGTCTGACCGGTTACGAATTTAGACACTGGACTGAGTAGCCACAATGCCAGTGATGCTAAGTCATCTGGGTCACCGAGTTTTCCCATCTTGGTTTCTTGCTCGTACTCAGCACGTGCTTCCTCAGGGGTGATGCCTAGTAACATGGATTTATGGGTAAACAATCGTTCCATCGCTGGAGTCGCATGGTAGCCAGGAGCAATGATGTTGAGTGTAATGCCTGAATCACCTATTTCTTGAGACAGTGTTTTAACGAATCCAACGACTGCAAGTCTCATGGAATTACTAAGTACTAAATTTTCTATAGGTTGCTTAACGGAGGCACTTTCTATGTAGACGATTCTTCCGTATTTGTTTTTTTCAAGGAGAGGTAGCAGCTCTTGGGTAAGCTTTACCTTCCATCTGAGGATACGTTCGTAGGCAGAATCCCAGTCTGACAGCTTGGTATCTAAAAACGACATCGCTGGAGGACCACCTGCATTGACCACAATGCCATCAAGTTTTCTATCCCCAATCATGCGGATCAAAGAAGATAAAGTTGCATCTGTAGTTATATCACCAGATAGTACTTCTACTAGATCCGGATGTTGTTTTTGTATTTCTAGAAGCTTTTCTTTGCCTCGGGCATTGATGATGACATGAGCTCCTTCTGCAATTAACATAGTGGCAATGCTGCCTCCGAAACCACTTGTTGCTCCAGTAACAACGAACAATCTTTCTTTCAACGCTAGATTCATAATTGAGAAGTTTTTATGCTTTTGTGTTTATTTTCTTGCCTGAATACATTTGCTTAAAGCGATAAACTACATAAGCTTTTTAAAGAAATTATAGAGTTCCATCTCCATCTGTGAGTATTCTCCATCGGCAAAAAATATCATTTTTACCTTGTCGAGTAATTCTGCCTTGCGTGCCTCAGTGGGGTAGTATAAGCCCTTGTAGGCGAGGATGGTCTGCAAAGATTCGAAGTCGGTCTTGTCACGGAATGCCTTGTACATTTTTTCAAATGTAGCATCGCTGATCTGAGCCTTGATTCTTTCTTTTTCAGAGTCGCTGAATTCCAGATCTACATGTGAAGCATAGATCATCAGAAATGTAGCAAACTCGTCATAATTCCATTCAACCTTGATGTCCATAGTTCTTAGATTACGTTTAATTTTTTTCCCACCTTCGTAAATGCTTCTATTGCTCTGTGGATGTGTTCTTCTTCATGTCCGGCGGAAATCTGAACCCTTATTCGTGCCTTGCCTTTAGGAACAACTGGAAAGAAAAATCCAATCACGTAGATGCCTTCTTCAAGCAGCATATCGGCAAAAGTCTGCGACAATTTAGCATCGTACAACATGACAGGTGTAATCGGGTGCGTGCCAGGAATAATGTCAAATCCTGCTGCCACCATTCCTTCTCGGAAAATGGTTGTGTTCCGCTCTAATTTATCTCTGAGTGCTGTACTACTGGTTAGTAAATCGATGACTTTTATCGATGCGCCTACGATAGATGGTGCTAGGGTATTAGAGAACAAGTATGGTCTTGAACGCTGACGCAACATATCGATGACTTCTTTTTTTCCAGCTGTAAATCCTCCTGATGCACCACCCATAGCCTTGCCAAAAGTTCCAGTGATGATATCCACTTTACCATATACGCCACAGTGCTCGGCACTGCCTCTTCCTGTCTTACCAGTGAAGCCTGTCGCATGACAATCATCGACCATAACTATGGCTCCATATTTTTCAGCCAATGCCACGATCTTATCTATCTGTGCGATGATGCCATCCATGGAGAATACACCATCGGTGGCAATCAATATTCTTCTTGCACCTTTCTCTGTAGCTTCTTTAAGTTTCGCTTCTAAGTCCTCCATGTCATTGCTTAAGTAGCGGTAGCGCTGAGCCTTACACAACCGGATGCCATCTATAATGGAAGCATGGTTGAGCTGATCTGAAATGATGGCATCTTCAGCAGAAAGGATGGGTTCAAACAATCCTCCATTGGCATCGAAAGCAGCAGCATATAATATAGCATCTTCTGTTCCGACGAAGTCGGCAATCTTAGCTTCAAGTTCCTTGTGGATGTCTTGGGTCCCGCAGATGAATCGTACCGATGACATTCCGAAACCGTGGCTGTCGATGGTTTTCTTAGCGGCATCAATTACTTCAGGGTGAGAGGAAAGCCCCAGGTAATTATTAGCACAGAAGTTCAGCACTTCTACATTCTGATCTGTCTTAATACTGGCCGATTGCGGGGTTGTAATGATTCTTTCTTTTTTATAAAGTCCTTCTGCATCGATCTGGTGAAGTTCTGCGGAAAGTTCGTTGTATATAGGATTCATTAGATATATGGTTAAGGTTCTGTTTTAATTATCATGTCGTATACAATCTTTCGGTTATAAACACACATGGCAAGGAATCAATAAGACGAAGATAATGGCAATGAGTAATATTCCGATTGTAGGGACATAAATTTTATCGTTTTCACATATCTCTGTAAACTTCATTTTCTGACACATTCTCATTACCGAATGTATTTAATTTTTCTGTCGATAACGATCGTCATATTCTAGAAGGAAAATGCATGAAGTTTTTATTTTGACGATAGGTTAATATAAAATCTTAATGTTCTCTATCATGTCACGTGTCATTCTAGATAGGTCGTAGGAAGGATTCCAATTCCATTCTTCTTGCGCTTGCTGATCGTCAATAGATTCTGACCAAGTTGATGCAATCTCTTGTCTGAAGTCTGGTTCATACGATATCTCTGCTTCCGGGTAGTATTTTTTTATTTCGTTGTAAATTTCTACTGGAGAAAAAGACATGGATGCAAGATTGTAGGATGACCGTATCTTGATCTGATCTTTATCCGCCTTCATGAGTTGGATTGTGGCATCTATGGCGTCAGGCATATACATCATCGGTAGACGCGTGTCCTGATCAAGAAAACACGTATACTTATTGTGCTTAATGATTTCGTGGAAGATTTCTACAGCGTAATCGGTGGTGCCTCCATGAGGAATAGATTGATACCCTATAATTCCAGGATACCGCACCGAGCGGACATCGATTCCATACTTATTGTGGTAGTAATTGCACCAGAGTTCACCTGTTACTTTAGACATTCCATAGACGGTCTCAGGTAGGAGAGGGACATCTTGAGGAGTCATTACTTGAGGAGTCGTCTGACCAAAGACAGCGATCGTACTTGGGAAAAACACTTTTTCTATTTGTTTTTCTTTAGCGAGTTCTAGAACTGTAAGTAAGCCGTTGAGATTAATGTTCCACGTCTTGAGTGGGTTCCATTCTCCGTGAGCCGATAGGATGGCTGCTAGATGGTATATTTCTGTGATCTTATGATCGTTAACGATTTCGTAGAGTCTTGTTTCATTTAAGATATCGAGAAACTCATAGGGCTCATTGTCTTCAGGGCTCTTCTTGATGTCTGTGGCCAGTACTGCGTCTCGGCCGTATTCTTTTCTGAGTTGTTCGACCAATACCTTACCTATCTGGCCATTGGCTCCAGTGACTAAAATTCTTCTCATGTTCTTCCTTCAATTATTACGCATGAAGGTATGAAATCATCTTGAAAATAGGATTATAAATTTATTTCGGCAGTCGATCTAGAAATTCGTAATTCTGCGTCTCTAAATTGACACGGGCGACCATAGTATGCAGTCCGTTAGTTACGCATAGATATGGAGCACCGATTACAAGATTATATACTGCAATCTGATCGAAGGCGTGCTGTGTCAACTTAATTTTATGCGACTTACACTCGATGAGCAGATGTGGCTTAACGGCTTCATTGTATACTACTACATCGAATCGCTTCAATTTATCATTGACCCGAAATGACTTTTCTACTTGGATTAGATTTCGTTCATAAGAGGTAGATCGAATGAGGTATTGCAATAACAATTGCCTTGTGAATTCTTCCGGGAGTAGCAATAGATATTTCTTGCGTATAGGGTCATAAACGTATGTTTTATCTTCTTTCTTTTTAAGCGTAAGATGTTCCCTATACGACAGTAAATCAAGATCCATTAACCGACAAGGTCTACAGGCTGATCGACTCCAGCACTCGGTTCTAGATCAGTTGCTTTTTCTTCTTCTGGAGAATCGGCTTTCTGTTCATTGTTTTCAACAGGTGTCAATTGGAACGGATCCAAAAGATCTTCTATATAATTTTCATCACCGTACATCTCTAGACTTGAAACGTGGATGGTTTTAAATCCAGCCGTTCTGAAATGGTCTAAGCCATGCAGTTGCCAGAGGAAATGAGAAGCATACTCTATATTGAAAAGATGGTCCTGGTATACTAGATACTGGGTTCTTTCTGTTTCGATGATACATTCTGTAACGGCTTCGTATAAGCCGTCTTCAGTATCTATTTCCTTTATACCATGTGCGTCGTATTTCTTAATAAGTGCATCTGTCGTGCGATTGTGCGCAACCGATATGATGTTGGCATTTTTCAACTGGAGAATACGTACGGATTGATTGCAGGACAGAATGATTTTAGCTAGTTTTTTAGCAGCACGAAGTTTGTCTGAAACGGGAAGTTGAGAAATCGGACTCTTGTAATTGTACTCGTGTAGAAGTATTTTAAGATTGCGTCTATAATCATCGTGGGAGATGTCTAGATCGTTGGTCACCTTCATGCCACTGTGAAGGTGGCAGAAAAAATTAGTCTTGTGTTCAATGATGCGATACTTTTCAATGTGATTGAAAATATCTGTCCCTTCTATGTACAATTGATCCCACGCACCATCTTTTAATAGGCGGTTAGATCTTAAGGTTTTAGATGAAATAATGATGATGGGAAAGAACTGTGTCAGTAAGCTTTTTTCTCCCCATATAATTTCGAAGGCACGAAGTCCATCCGCATTCTTTTTCTTGAATAACTGACTGTATAAGTTTTTGTTTCTTGATCTTAATGATTCTACACATGCTCTTCGTTCAGGACAGAAGTGATGCTCAATTTTCTTGAGTATGTTTTCTTGCGGCTGTGCTTGATTATCTTGAAAGTGGGTGAGATACGATTCAAGTAATAAGGATTCTGGTTGGTAGTACTTCTGTATCAACTTGTCGAGGTACCATTTTTCATACATAGGAACCCAGTCCTTGAGATCATACTGTCTCAATACTTGAATGATGTGCTTGATTTTAGTTTCTTGAGAATGGAAGTAGGACTGCCAGATGATCAGATCTTCGCTGCCCTTGATTCGATTGAGAAGTAACTTAATATTCGTGGATATTTTACTCAAGGACTTGAACTGGAATTCAGCATTCATGTCATTGTTTTCGTAGGCACTCTTAAATACCATGGCCTTGTTGATTTCAGCATATAGGCCATCGATTTCTTGATCTACTTGATGTAGGGTAGCGTCTTCTGCATTGTTCTTATTTAAGGCACGTACCATGCGTTTTACTATAGACTCTCTTGTGCTTCTCCATCCCTGCAGTTGCTGGTCAGCTTGCTCCGTAATGGAAGCATAATCCATTCCTTCTGCTTGGAGTTTTTCTATATGTAAGTCTATGAGAATACTTGATTTAAGGATTTCTAAGCATTCTTCTAGTTCTTCTTCCTGAGTCTTAGTTGTGTGGCTCGCTTTCGCAAATATGTTGAAGACTGAGGATTTATTTTTTTCTTCGGGAAAGAGTTCTTTCTTCTTGATCGCCATTTTCATACGAAGAATGGTTTCAGATAGGGTTAAATACTCTTCATCAATTTTACGACATACCCTTTCTTTATATTCAGAAAGAACATGGTGGAGTTTCGCTTTGACTTTGTCGCATTTAGACTTATAGAGAATAAGGCGTTCTTTAAGATTCAGAATGTTCTCTTTACTGTCTATCGAAAGGTTAAATACTTCGAATATGTTTTCACTCACGAAGTTGTCAGCCGTGTATAAGGCTTTGGATTCTTCGATTTTCTTTCTTATTTCCCAGAATTCTTTCTGATCTAAGGTGAAGTCGTCCTCGTTTTCGAATTCAATAGTGAGGGCATCGGAAGTGTCTCTAATAAAAAGTAGGTCAACCCATCTTCTATCCCCGAATACCTTGGTAGCCATGGCTGCGAAACCCAGTTGGATGCGGTCGTGTAGCCATTCGTTTTCAGATTCCTTGAGGGAGTAGGCAGCCACCTGGTCTATGAGCGGCATCTTAATCATAGCCCTCAACTTAGCGATGTCCTTTTCTTCTAAGAAATCATCGTTTTTTAACTTCAATAGATATTTTCCTAATCCTCTATTTTCTATTTCTCTAGATAGCAGAGAAGCAATGTGATCATCTTCTACAACAGCAAGTGTACGCTTACCTAATAAGAGGTGTTCTTGTATACTTTCTACAAGGGTGTTGCACAGGTTGTTCTTATCAAGATATTGTAGACAGGAGATTTTTTCTTGCTGGATGCCCTGGACGGCATAAGATTGCTCCTTGGAAAGTGTGTAGTTTCGCATAATGTTACCTTAGTAATACATGCAAATATAACGATTTTCTATATATAATAGAAAATATAATATGTAATTTTTTGAATTATAGAATCAGGAAGCAATATATGCAGAACGAAGACATCATTATATACTCAAGAAAATTTCAGTCATGAAATCATTTCAATGAGTATCTAGGCTGGTTCTATGTTGGATTAGTTACTATATATAATCCATTAATTCTGTATGTTATAGATAGAACATGTTCAAGTAAATGTATAGGCGATAACAGAAAAAATGTAAAAACGAGTTTATTCGCTAATTCTCTATCATACCTCCTGAGAGTTTTTCTCCATTCATATACTCATATTCCAGTGTCTTGTTTCCGTCTTCATCAAAATATTGCATCAGACCATGTTGCTTGCCTTGCTTGAAATTGACGATTTTCTGAACCTGCCCATTGTTATGGAATTCCATATGTGGTCCGTGGAATTCTCCAGCTAGGTATTCGGTGATTATTTTGGGTTTGCCGAACTGATACTTAATCAATACACCATCGAAGTCATCGTTAAGATAGTTGACTTGGTCTGTAACCTGTCCTCTGTCATTAAAAGAAAGATGAGGTCCGTTTTTAACTCCATTGACATAGGATTCAATGGTCTTAACCGTATTTTTATCGTCTGTAGAAAAAGTAGACCACATGCCATGCTTTTTATTATTAAGGATGGTGCCTTTTTCTTCTACTGTTCCGTTTTGTGCTTTCTTCGTACACATCTTCATATCTGAACCGGGGATATCTTGAATCGCAAATCCAGCAAAATAGCCTTCCTCTACAACAACAGGGATAGCACTATTAGAACCGGAACAGGCGATTAATGTACTCAGCACAATACTTAAGATAATGTATTTCATAATTCAATTTTAATTAATAGTTATGCAATCTATTTGCCTTGAGCGACGAAAATAATGTAATTTTCAAAAACATCATATTATAATTAATCATAAAGTATAATGTATCTTCGCAGGATCACATAAAACCCATTATGACGAATAAGGAGATCGCACGCAGTTTTAACCGCCTTGGTAAAATTATGGAGCTGCACAATGAAAACCCGTTTAAGGTTAGATCTTACTACAATGCCTATAATACATTGAGGAAGGTAGAATTGCCATTGTCCGAAATGGATCATGCTCAACTGTGCGAAATAAAAGGGGTCGGAAAGAACATTGCAGATAAAATTCTGGAGATGGTAGAGACTGGTTCTCTCGCTACTTATAAAAAATATGCAGACGATACACCTCAGGGAATTATAGAAATGCTAGGCGTGAGGGGATTCGGACCTAAAAAAATAAAGGTTGTCTGGAAAGATATGGACATCACAACCATAGGCGAGTTACTCTACGCTTGTAATGAAAACAGGTTGATTGAATTAAAAGGGTTCGGTACTAAGACGCAAGAGCAGCTTAAGGATCAATTGCAGTATTTTCTAGATTCTCAGGGTAAATACTTGTATGGACATGTAGAAGGAAATGTATCTAGATTGTCTGAGATGATAAAAGCTCACTTTCCAGATGAGCGAACCGAAATAACCGGAGATGTCAGGAGGAAAATGCCGGTGATAGAAAAGATTGTGATCTTGACGACTGTGGAAAAAGAGGCACTTAATGATAAGGCAGGAGATCTAGGAATAGCCCTAGAAGATGGGAACCTGATGTGGGATGGATTAAATGTATCCATAGAACATGTAGAACAAGATGGATTCGATGAAGTGTGGTATGCCTCTTCTGCCTCTGCAGAGTTCCTTGAGCGTTATCCTGCAGAATCTGGAAAATCAGAAACAGAAATATTGTCAGCACATGGATTACCCTGGGTGATGCCTGCGTTTAGAGAAGATCCGGATTATGTGAGTGATCGCAATAAGAATGGTAAAAAACTACTAGAATATAGCGATATACAAGGGGTGGTGCACAGCCATTCTACGTATAGCGATGGATTGCATTCTATGGCTGAGATGGCTCAGCATGCCCAAGGCCTCGGTTACAGCTACCTGGTTATGACAGACCATAGCAAGGCTGCTTTTTATGCAGATGGACTTAAAGAGGATGAAGTATACGCGCAGATGGAAGAAATAGATCATCTTAATGGCGGTAATCCAGATTTCAAAATTTACAAAGGCATAGAAGCAGATATCCTTGCAGATGGTAGTATGGATTATGGGGATGACTTCTTGCAGAATTTCGAAGTGGTAATTGCATCTGTACATACTGGACTTAAGATGGATGAAAGCAAGGCTACTGCCCGAATTATTAAAGCCATTGAAAATCCTCATACGCACATTCTAGGACATCCTACCGGAAGATTGTTGCTGAGTAGAGAGGGGTATCCGATTGATTACAAGAAGATTCTAGATGCTTGTGCGGCTCACAACATGGTGGTTGAACTTAATGCTAATCCACTGCGTTTAGATCTGGATTGGACGTGGATACCCTATGCATTAGAGAAAGGTATTATGATATCCCTTAATCCGGATAGCCACTCAAGAGAACAGATGAAGTACATAAAGTATGGTGTGGATGCAGCTCATAAAGCAGGACTCAGTAAAGACGAATGCCTAAATTGTAAATCGGCTGAAGAATTCGATAAATGGGTTAAAACCCTGAAATAATGGGCGCTGTTAACGAGTTGTTAACTAGAATGATATTGAAATATCAGCTGAAAATCTGTGTTATTTTTGTGGAAGGAAGAGATTCCTCCCTGTTATATAAAATTGACTATAATTCTATTTTAAAAAAAAAATTAAAGAAATGAAAAGTATTAAGATCTTATCTGTACTTGCACTGGCGTTATGTATGACTATGGTTGCTTGTAAGTCAGATGGTAAAACAGACACTGCGAGAGAATCGTTAAGTACAACTCCTGCAACTACTAATGTGAATGGTAATGCACCTGCTACACAAGCACCTGCTGCTGCACCTGTACCTGCTGGTCCATTAACTAAGTTGGAGTTCGCAGAGAACACATTCGATTATGGAACAATCATGGAAGGAGAAAAAGTTACACATGTATACGATTTCGTCAATACAGGAGATGAGCCATTAATCATAAGCAACGCTAAAGGAAGTTGTGGATGTACAGTTCCTGACTGGCCGAGAGAACCTATCGCACCTGGAGATAAGGGTGAGATCAAGGTTGTATTTGACTCTAAAGGAAAAGGTAAAGTAGGTGGACAGAATCAGTCTAAAAGAGTTACCATCACGGCTAACACAGATCCTGCTAATACATACCTTACTATAAAAGGAAAAGTTGATAAAGAAGAAGCTGCTGCTGCTCCTACTTCTTAAGCAATAAGAATCAACATTAAGATTAAAAGTCTGTTTAGTATCTACTAAGCAGACTTTTTTATTTTTGTGAAAAGTAATGTATTAACTATGAGAGATTATTTCAGTTTGGTGAAGTTCAGTCATACGATATTTGCCCTACCGTTTTCTCTTGTAGGATTCTTCCTAGCGGTGTGTCATCCTGCACATTCCTTTAGTTACTTGAAATTAGGCTTGGTACTAGGTTGCATGGTCACTGCAAGAAATGCGGCCATGGCATTTAATAGGTATGTGGATAGAAAGATAGATGCACTGAATCCCCGAACTGAGAACAGAGAAATACCCGCAGGGATTTTAAGCCCCACGGGAGTGGTGGTTTTCATCTGGGCCAACATCCTATTGTTTGTCTTATGTTGCTACTTTCTGAATACGCTGTGCCTGTTGTTGAGTCCTGTTGCTTTAATCATAATCCTCGGATATTCGTACACGAAAAGATTCACCTGGATGTGTCACTTGATACTTGGGTTAGGTCTAGCACTTGCTCCAGTAGGTTCTTATCTTGCTGTAACTGGACAATTCGATATTGTTCCTGTCTTGTATGGTGGAGCCGTTCTGACATGGGTAGCTGGATTCGATATTATATACGCCCTTCAGGACCGTACATTCGATGAACATGCACAGCTATATTCTATCCCACAAGCCATAGGAGAAGATAATGCGCTGCGTGTGAGTATACTGTTGCATCTTGTAACAGGTGGATTGTTGTGTGTTGCTGGTTGGTTTATTGTTGATTTATATCCTCGGTTGGATTGGATACACTGGCTAGGTCTGGGGATATTTCTTGTTATGCTCGTCTATCAACACATTATTATTTCTTCTAAAGATCAGTCTAAAATAAATATGGCCTTCTTCACAACGAATGGCCTCGCAAGCGTGGTGTTCGGGGTATTGATGATACTGGATTTGATGACATAGTCTTTTTAGTTCGATTCTTTTCAGACTCTTCATCCTCCTAAAAGGCAAATCTTCATCGTCAAAAATTAATGATAATAATGATACTCACCAGGACATACCTATTGTGTGAATTGCTCTATTGTACCTTGTGTAAGATGGTTAAGTACTGGGACCAGGGACCTACTTCGGAGCTGTATTGACTGGCCATAACCCTAGAAATCTGTGAAATATGACCGAGATCATGCACCGTCCATGTGGAAATTAATTCCTTTAGATGGACTTCTCCTAAGTCAGGATGTATCCCAGTCATTGATAATTTATCCTCATTGAGGTTCATGGACTTGAGTTCTTCTATGTTTTTAGATCGGAGGTCGCGGAATTCTAGAAGCAATTCAGAAATCGGAACATCTTGATCTTTTTCCAATTGAGCGAATCTGTCGAAAGGAATAAAAGGTTTATTGTCTTCACCAGATAGAATAACTCTAGCTCTCGGAATCCAGTCTGTTTTTTCTCCATGTATAAGGTGCCCTAGAATTGTGTATGGGCTCCATGAGTCTCCACCTTCATTATTGTATAACCATTCTGAAGAAAGATTTTCCAGCATAGCTTCTAATAGATAAGGTGTGCGATTGAGGATGTCAATAGACTTGTCGATGTCGAATTTCATAATGGGTGGGGGATATTTAGCAAGATCTGAGGAACTTGATCAACTTATGCATGGCACGTGCTCTATGACTGATTGTGTTTTTTATTTCTGATGATAATTCAGAGAATGTCCTATCGTATCCTTCAGGAATAAAAA
>CAZFJO010000092.1:0-13007 GCA_964518915.1 uncultured Saprospiraceae bacterium | reverse complement strand
CGAAATACCTTACCGACTTCGCTTTTGCGTAAAGCGATTAAACCCGCCCAGTAATCCAGCATGCCCTTATAATCGTTCTTGTTTTCTGGGTCAACCGGAGCACCGATATTGTCCCACTTAAACTGATTCGCTTTACGAAGGTTATACGTGTCGCGCTTACCATGGAAGTACATGGTTACGCCATTCTTCATGGTTTTTACAACCTCCTTGAGTGGGGCATCACCCTTGCTGCGCATAAACTCCGTTCCACCATGCATCACAATCGGGCCGAGTGAAGTAAAAAGTAAGGTAGCGGCGATCTTCATTCGATCTTGTTCTACTCCTTTTCTACCGTCCCAGTCCGACACCGCGAACTGATCTGCCAGTGCCCAGTTGTCATGTATGTCCAGGTAATTTATCGATGATCGGGTACTGTACTCAGTGGAGAAATTTCCACTGACAGCCATCATCACATTAATCCTTTCATCAGATTTACCTCCAGGATATCCGAGGTCTGTTGCTTTATTGCTCAAGTCAAATACAGGTCCCTTCAAGGCATTCCTTCCATCGTCGTTAAAGTAAGTGATCGGTGAGTCATGCTTATACCAATCCCAGCTCGGGTTATTCTCATAATCAGGATCGTTGCTGGCAATCCAGGGTTCTCCGTATACAATTATGTCTGGCCCGAGGGCATGTTTCAGTTTGTGTAAGGTCTGCTTGTCAATCTGTCCTGCAAGGTCTATCCTAAATCCATCGATGCCCATTTCCTCAATGAGAGATTGACATTGATCGATCAACCACTTCTGTACCATCGGTCGATTTTCTGTTTTTACTTCGTTGCCATACTCTCCGATATGATCCAGATCCTTGGTGCGGTAGTAATATTGTTTATCCAGCACATTCATATGAAAGTACCAATTGCCGTCCATGTCTTCGGCCGTATGATTGGGTACAATGTCTACGATCACAGCCATTCCTTCATCATGAAAAGCTTGCACGAGGTCTCTCAGCTGTTCTCGCTCAGCACCTAGCGGTGTTCCTTTTTTTCTAAATTTATTTTCAATGGCGAAACAATGCGATGTCCTATATCCCCATTGATAGTTTTCTTCTGAAACCCCTTGTTCTATCATATAAGCATCGTCTGAAAACGATTCTTTCCACACGTCATCTGGGTGGTGCATGAACTCTTGTACTGGCATAAGATGTACTGTATTGATGCCCAGCTTTCGCAAATGGTCAAACCCAATGGATTCACCATACTTGTTCTTAAGTCCAGGCATATGCATAGCAGGAATGGTGCCTTTCATATCGTCTCCAACAGGTAAGAGATCGGTGAAATCTTGTATGTGAACCTCATACGCAACCACATCCTCCATTTTAGGGATTCCATTTTTTAGAGGAGTTGCAGGCCTAGTTGCAGGCATCACTTGACTGCGACCCCATGCTTCATCATTGCTTCTGGCATAAGGATCAGAGATGTGCTTAGGTAGCGATTCGTAAAAGTGATTGCCAGGGTCAGAATGACCATGGACCGTAAAATCGTAAAACTTCCCGGCCAAGTTTTCTTCTACGATGGCTTCCCACACTCGATCAGAGTCTGCCTTCATGTCTATTGTCTGATATGCAGATTCGTCGTCTTTTTCGTGATATAGGTACAACTTCACGGCTGTTGATCGAGGGGAGAAAATTCTAAAGGAAGTCTGGTTGTCGATGGACGAAATATTAGCCCCTAGTTTTTTGTGGCTGTATAGTGATCTGAACCATCCATCGAAACTACAATGTGCTTTCAGTTTGTATTGAGGAATTTCTAGATAATACACCCTGGTGATGTCTATGCCAGTGGAAGGAATGATTAGGGATTCTTCGGATGTATTGGGAAGGATTTCTGCAAGGGGTATTTCAGTTCCGTTTGCTAGGCTCAATCGGTATTGGTTGATGTCTAAAGAACGGGGTATACCCATTGTCTGAATCCATATCGCTTTTTCATTTCTAATTTCTGCTTTAAGCATGGGCGGTTCTACATTTTGTTGATATACAAGGTTTCCTCCTATTTCATTGATTATTCCAGGTGGGGGAGACATCCACTTTCCTTCATCTATTCTATACTTGAATTCTGCTCTAGGTGGAATGAGGGCGTAATCAGGATTGTTAACCACAAGTTTCCAGGTTCTGTCTGCCCCTTTCTTAAGGTTCCACATAGGATCATCCATATCCTGGCTCCATCCTCTGAAACTCCCGGTTACGACCACTCTATCGGGCGTAATATTCCCATAATCAAGTTCTTGAAATATAAATGTGGTTGAATTTCCATCTATACTATATCCAGAAGGATCTTGACAGATTACACTGCTAGATAAGGTGAATAGAAAGAGGAAAAGAAACAAGTTTCTATAATTCATAGTTGAAATATAGAAAATGCTATTTACTATTTAAGTATGATGGCCGTAAACACCTTAATTTATATCCCCCATTTTTATCATCATGATGCCGATATTGACCGTTTCTCCAAGGTTTTCTTCGAGGGTCAATTGAGATTGTTTAGGTACATAAGTGCTTATTCCGCTAGGGAAGGCAGATTCTACTTCTAGCGCCACTTTTAATAACCTGAGGACATCTAATCCATCGTAGCGTCCATTTCCGTCTATGTCCGCAGCTACTAATCTATCTTCATCCGTTATTTCTTCTATTCCTAAAACATGTTTCCTTAGTTTCAATACATCGAGACCATTGACACCTCTTATTGCGTCAGCTGTCTGTGTGTATCTAACTTCAATCATCGGGTTATCAATTGCAGGGTAATCTTCTGAGGGATAGATGAATGTGAAGTTTTCTTGTGCATTAGGATTAAGCATATAAGATGCACTTCCATCTGCAGATTTTAATTCCACTTCTACAGAAGACAGCTGTCCTTCATTGCCCTTGGCCCAGGATATATCTACATTGTAAGTCGTATTCTGTGCCTGACCATCCGGTCCTAGAGCGCCTGCATCTGCAATGGCCGCACTGAGTTGTGCCTTGGTCAATCCAGGTCTGTATTCTGTGGTGCCATCTGGTCTTATAATTGCGAATGAAGGAGTACCCCAGTATGTACCGAAAAAGCCTGTTTTGTATTGATTGGTTACTTCTAGTGCTTGTCCATCGTCGCTGATAGAGGGAAAAGTAATTCCATGTCTCGCCTTATAGCCCTTGACATCATTGTCGTCATCCCTGCTAGACGTAGTGATTTCTATGAATTGTACGTCAGCTGTTCCTTCTCCCCATTCTTCATAAACTTCTTGAATATCCTTAGCGATGGCATTACACGGAGGACAATCCACGAAAAACACCTTGGTTACGACAACATAACCCTTGTCTAGATAGTCTTCATACAGGGTATGCTCTACGCCGTCAGAATCAATTACCGTAAAATCGAAGTGTTTCTGAGCCTGCACAGCGTATGCAGAGAGTAGTAGAAGGATAATGAGGTACTTCATAAATCTTAATATTTATGGTGATTGGGATAAAATGTAAGATAAAAATACAACTTTTGTGCCTTCTTGTTTATTGTTATCCTACGTTTTACAATTAATCAGGGTAAAGCCTTAATGATTATGGTCAGTAAGAAGGTATATTATAAGGATCTAAATTCTATCGCTTATAGAGAAGCATGGGATCTTCAATCTGAGTTACAAGCGGAATTGATCGCACGTAAGCGCGGCAATAGGAATCTTCCAGAAGTAGAACAAAAGAAGATCCATCATTATCTATTGTTCTGTGAGCACAATCCGGTATATACCCTAGGTAAAAGCGGTTCTAAAGGCCATCTCTTGCTTTCTGAGGATCAATTGAATAATGGATCCTATGAGTATTTTAAGATCAATAGAGGAGGAGACATAACCTACCACGGTCCTGGCCAAGTTACAGGCTATCCGATATTCGATTTAGACGATTTTTTCACCGATGTGCATCGGTATGTCAGAACCCTAGAAGAGGTTATCATCTTGACGTTACAGGAGTATGGTATTGTCGGCAAACGGATAAAAGAATATACGGGGGTCTGGATAGATGTAAAAGAAGGAGAAATTGAACGAAAGATATGTGCCATCGGCGTCCACCTAAGTCGATGGGTAACCTTGCATGGTTTTGCCTTTAACGTCAATACCCGATTAGAAGATTTTCAGAACATCATTCCTTGTGGCATCGACGATGAGAACAAGACGGTGACATCTATAGAAAAAGAAATCGGGAGAAAGGTTGATATGGAAGAAGTAAAGACACATTTAAAACGTAATTTTGCGGCCTTATTTCAATACGAATATATAGACAAGTGAGTACCGAGCGAAGAGAAAAAATGGTTTCAGAATCAGAAACAATCATGACAGAAATGATCATGCCTAACGACACCAACCCGTTGAACAACCTTATGGGTGGAAACTTAATGAGGTGGATAGATATAGCAGGTGGCATCTGTGCTTCGAAGCATTGTGAAGCATATACTGTTACGGCTTCAGTGGATCATGTTTCATTTGAACATCCCATACATACGGGAGATGTTATTACCTTAAGGTCTTGTGTTACAAGGGCATTTACAACTTCACTAGAAGTATATGTAGAAGTTCATGTTTCAGACATAAAGGGCCAGAAAGCTAAGAAAACCAACCACGCATACCTTACATTCGTGGCCATCGATGAAAAGACGAGAACCCCGATTAAGATACCGCTGATTCGCGCAGTGAGTTCTGAAGAACAGAAAAGGTATGAAGGAGCTTCTAGAAGGAGAGAGTTGCGATTGATTCTTTCTGGAAGAATGAAGCCAGAAAACGCGACAGAGATGAGAACCTTCTTTAACGAATTGTAACTATGAACGATATAAAGATCTTGCACAATACCAGATGCAGTACCAGTAGAAAAGCCATGGCCATTCTGGATGAAATGAAAGTCAACTATGATGTAATCCTATATCTAGATAAGAAATGGTTTCAGAAAGAAATCAAGGAAATATTGGATAAGTTAGGAATGAAAGCAGAAGACATCGTTAGAAAGAAAGATGCTTTCTTTAAAGAAAACTATGCTGGGAAGGACTTAAATAACAAGGAATGGATTAAAGCCATTGCAGAGAATCCTAGACTTATAGAACGTCCTATCATCATCCATAAAGACAAGGCGATTGTGGCTAGGCCGATAGATAGAATCACTGATTTTCTGAAAGGTTAATCTGGGATTGTATATAGGCTGTTATTCCTTCTAAATCTGTGCGAGAGAAGGGTTGGAAGTGGTCTTGATTTCTAAACCAAGTCATCTGGCGCTTAGCATATCTCCTGCTGTTTCTCTTGATAAGTTCTACGGCTTCTTCTAATGTAAGTACGCCATCAATATACTGTAACAGTTCTTTATATCCCACAGTATGCATAGGGGCATGGTCACGATACGCAAGCAAAGATCTGACTTCTTCAAGTAACCCATGATCCATCATTGTATCAACTCGGTCGTTTATTTTTCGATATAAATCTTCACGAGGTTGTTCCATCCTTATTTTTATAGGAATGAATGGTCTTTCTTTAGCAGCATTGGTTCTGAATGAATTCCATGACTTTCCAGTCTCTAATCGGATGGATAGGGCGCGCATAACCCGATGAAGGTTGTTGTGATCTATGGTAGTTAATATTTCAGGGTCGACTACTTTTAGTTTTTCTACCAATCCAGTCAAACCTTGTTCTTCGTATAATAACAATACTTGTTCTTTTACAGCTGCAGAAATCTGAGGGATTTCATCCATGCCATATAATACAGCCTTGATGTATAGGCCTGTGCCGCCGCATAAGATGGCGATATCATTAGATTGGAAGTATGTTTTTAAGAACTCGATGACTTCCATTTCGTACCTGCCTACGTGGTAGTGGTCGTCTAGGCTTACTTCTTGTATGAAGTGGTGCCTTGCAGATGCTAATTCTGAGGAGTCAGGGACAGCTGTACCGATGGTCATTTTCTGGTATATCTGCCTAGAATCTGCAGAGATGATGTCAGACTTGAAAGCTTGACCGATGGCAATTGCCATCTTGGTTTTGCCTATCGCAGTAGGGCCAGAAATGACGATTAAATATTTATTCTTTAGAGACATAAGTCGGAAAATCTGAGAAATCCATATATTCGATGTAGGACATAAAAATACTACTTCAATTATGGTTTACAAGTTTTTGCGGATCCTAGCTACAATAGCCTGTAAGGTTTACTTTAAAAAGATACACATTACGGGCTTAGACAGTGTACCTCAGGATGGTCCATTGCTGATAGCGTGTAACCATCCTAACGGCTTCGCAGAGCCTATTTTAGTGTCTTGTTTTCTTCCTAGGATTCTACATTTCCTTGTAAGAGGAGATGTTTTTAATATTAAACCACTGAAACCACTACTGATCCACACCAATCAGATACCGATTTTCAGGAGCAAAGATGGTTTTAGCAATCTCCGTAATAACAATAAATCCTTCGAAGCAGTGATTGAGAACCTCTCACAGGATGCGGCTATTTTAATTTTCGTGGAAGGAACAACCCAATTGACTAAGCGACTCCGACCATTAAAGAAAGGAATGTCTAAACTGGCTTTTATGGCTAAAGACGAATTTCCTGACTTGAAAATCAATGTCTTACCAGTAGGCGTCAATTTCACCCATCCTAGAATGTTTAGAAGTGAAGTTCTTATCAACGTAGGAGAAGCATTTGCGATAAGCGATTACGACACTGCATATCAAGAGAATCCACAGAAGGCATATCGACAGATTACGAGAGATACTTCAGAAAAAATGTCCCCACTGGTCCTATCCATCAATGACGATGCATTAGAGGCGTATGAAATGATGGCTGAAATGACTCGAGCGAAACTTTCCCACTCATTTTATCCTTTCGTTAACCACAGCATGGATAGAATGACCTTAGAACAAGACATTGTGGATCGCGCTAATTCGATGACCCATGAAGAAAAGGAGGCATTGAAAGAAGACTATATGGCTTTCAGATCAGGAATGAAACCTCGATTGTCGGCTGTATCGATTCTAGCTTTTATCCCTGCAATAGTAGGTTACTTATTGTGGCTTATCCCACTGGGACTGAATCAGTGGCTTGCGGATAAGTATGTTACCAGTCAAGTATTCTACTCCTCTGTAAGAATCAGTGGAGGGATAATTATATCATTTTTCTACCATACGCTAGTTTCTTTAATCCTATTATTCTTGAGCTATAAGTATATGATTGTATATCTATTATTGCTCCCGCTAGGGTATGCATATCTATATATGTTACATAGAAACCAGCATGCCCACTTAGAAGATTATGCTTCTAAAACCCAAGACAATAGAATCGTTGATATTGCTTAGTAATGAGCTTGTCGATGTTATCTTAATAATACTCAATGTTTTAAAACCTAATAAATGAAAACAATCGTAACTCTATTAATATTAGCTACCATGATGAGCTGCAATTCTGGTGATGCCACCTCTCATAAATCTGGAGAAGAAAAAATGGATCAAGCAGAAGCGCCTGCCTATGCCATCGTGATCCATGGTGGAGCAGGAACAATTTTAAAAAAGAATATGACTCCAGAAAAAGAAAAGGCGTATCAAGATGCACTGAATACGGCCCTAGATATAGGGGAGAAGATACTGGCAGAAGGCGGAACGTCCTCCGAAGCCGTAGAACGTACGATCCATTATATGGAAGATAGTCCCTTGTTTAATTCTGGGAAAGGAGCGGTTTTTACCCATGAGGGTAAGAACGAATTAGATGCTTCATTTATGGAAGGGAAGCATATGGAAGCTGGCGCTGTCGGAGGTGTTACCAACGTAAAACATCCGATATCAGCTGCAAGAGCGGTTATGGAGAAATCAGAGCACGTTATGCTTTCTGGAAGAGGAGCAGAGGAGTTTGCTGAAGAAGTAGGGCTTGAAATCGTAGATCCTTCTTACTTCTATACGGAAAGAAGATGGAACAGCCTCCAGAGAATCCTCAGTAGTGAGAAAGGAAAAACGGAATTGTCAGAGGACGATATAGATAAGAAGCATGGAACCGTGGGTTGCGTGGCGCTTGACAACTTCGGGAATATAGCAGCTGGTACATCTACAGGAGGAATGACTAATAAGAAATACGGTAGGATAGGAGATAGCCCTGTTATCGGTGCTGGAACATATGCGGATAACAATACTTGTGGTGTATCTAGTACGGGCCATGGAGAGTACTTTATACGATTTACTGTAGCAAGAGACATAGCTGCGCTCATGGAGTTTAAGGATATGTCAATACAGGATGCGGGCGATGAGATCATCAATAAACGACTTGTAGAGAAAGGAGGAACCGGAGGCGTCGTTGCTCTAGATGCTAAAGGAAACATTGCTATGCCATTTAATACACCGGGTATGTACCGAGGCTATGCGAAGCCTGGCGATAGATATATAGGTATATATAAGGTAGATCAATAATTATTTCTTCCACCCTTTCTTTAAGAAAGGGGCTATGATGACGCCCAGCGTAATTGAGACTAGTATCGTCAGGATATATCCTTTCAAGTCTGTGGGTCTACCAGCAAGTTGCCAGTAAGTAGACAGGATTATTATGCCGACGGCAATAATTATAAATAAAGATCTTTTATCTAACTTCATAAGTTCTGAAGTGCAATTTAACTTAAAATAATTGATAAGATGTCAGTAAAACGCGTATCGTTTGAGAATAAAGTAGGGTATAAATTATCGGCTAAGATCGATTTTCCTATTACCCAGAAACCAGATGCTTATGCGGTTTTTGCTCACGTATTTACGGGAAACAAAAACCTCTTAGCTGCGAAGCATATAAGTAGAGCACTTACCTTAAATGGCATTGCTGTGCTGAGGTTCGATTTTACAGGATTGGGAGATAGTGAAGGAGATTTCGCGGATTCTAACTTTACCAGTAATGTGGAAGACTTGATAGCTGCCTGTGAATTTCTATCGGAGAACTATGAATCCCCTAAGATTATTGTAGGCCATTCTCTAGGAGGAGCTGCTTCAATTTTTGCAGCATCTAAGGTAGATTCTGTGGTTGCGGTAGCAACCATAGGGACGCCCTCGGAGCCAGAGCACGTTACGCACCTCTTGTCTTCTAAGCTTGATAAAATCCAGGAAGATGGAGTCGCAGTTGTGAATATCGGAGGACGTTCCTTTAAAATTAAGAAGCAATTTTTGGAAGATTTAGAAAGCAAGAATATGTTTTCTATTCTTAAAGACTTCAGAAAGGCATTGCTGGTCTTGCATAGCCCTCAAGATCAGATTGTAGGGATCGGTAACGCTGCTAAAATATATCAGACTGCTTTTCATCCTAAGAGTTTTGTGACATTGGATAATGCGGATCACATGTTGTCTAACAAGAATGATGCTTTCTATGCAGGACAGGTTATTTCTTCCTGGGTGAAGCGATACATAGACGTAGAGAAAGAAGAATCACTTTCCACCCATAAGCAAGTTCTTGCGAGATTAGGAGAAGAGGGCTTTAGTACCGATATTATAGCCGGTAAGCATGGCCTTATAGCTGATGAGAGTGAAGAGATCGGAGGATATGATTTCGGTCCTTCTCCGTACGAATTATTGAATGGCGCGCTAGGGGCATGTACAGCGATGACCTTGCAGATGTACGCTAGACGCAAAAAATGGGACCTCAAAGAAGTTAAGGTTCACCTATCATATGCACGCAGTTACCGAGAGGATTGTGAGCATTGTGATATGAAAGACAGGCGGTTGGACTCATTTGATCGAGAGATTGAGATTAGAGGAGATCTCACAGAAGAGCAAGTCAATAGACTGATGGAAATTGCCGATAGATGCCCTGTACATAGAACACTTGAGGCTTCTGCTCAGATAACAACTAAATTGATAAGGTAATTTATATAGAATAATTGTTGAGTTTTGATGACTAAGTATGAACCGAAAACCATGAAACTTATAAGGATAACATGTATACTTTTTCTGACTAGCATATGTCTATCTGGGGTAGCTCAGTTTAACCAGAATCAGGATAATGAAATAGTTATAGGAAAAGTTGATAGCTTGTATTCTAATGTTTTACAAGAGCAAAGAGAAGTCTGGATACACATCCCTGAAAATTTTGATACGACTAAACAGTATCCTGTAATTTACGTTCTGGATGCATCTCAACTTTTCTATGTCGGTACTGGAATGCTAAAACAATTGTTACCATGGAGTATTCCTGAATCAATAATAGTAGGTATTACCAATACTGATAGAACCAGAGACTTCACGCATACACATGTTCCTTTTCAGCGTGGACATAAATCGGAAACATCTGGAGGTGCAGGTAATTTCATGAAGTTTATAGATGAAGAATTAAAACCATTTATAAACGAGAAATACCCAACTGAAAAAAACAACACCATTGTTGGTCACTCGACTGGTGGTTTGTTTGTGCTTTTTTCATATCTGCATCACGAAAACTCTTTTGATAATTATTTGGCGATAGACCCAAGTCTCTGGTGGGACTCAGAAAGTCTAGTTAAAGAAACTCAGGAATTGCTAGACAATGGAGACCGCAAAGAAAAATCACTATATATAGCCGTAGCCAATAGCATAGGTGAGTCAATGGATACAGCGAAAGTAAGAGCAGATAGGACTGTTCCTACAGAGCAGATTAGGGCCAATTTGAATTTTCATGATTTATTAGTTAAAAATAGAAATACACTTAATTATAAATGGGAGTATTTCGAGGATGAAGACCATGGAAGCATTGTGGTGCCAGCGCTCTACAATGGATTGAGATCTAATTTTTCTTGGTTTCCCTTCCCTGAAATGTGGCGTTTCAATACACCAAATAATTATTCCGCTAAACAATTGACAGAGCCGTTTCGTACACATTACAAAAGATTGAGTAGTCGTTTGAAACGAGAAATGAAACCTCAGTGGCAATTGCTCAACGACATTGGATTTTTTATGTTAGATGGCCATGACCTTCCTGAAAAAGCCCTGGCGTACTTGAAAATGAATGCTGAATTCTATGCTGAAAAGTCAGATAGTTTTGTTGCTTTGGGCAAATATTATTTATCTCAAGAGGATAAATTAGAAGCTATTATAAATTATAGAAGAGCTGTAGAAATAGATGGAAATCAGGAAGCTCAAGCTAAACTGAAGGAATTAGGCAAGTAGTGAATGGACGATCAATTGAAAGTAAGATTATACTTGCTAAGCCAAAGACTGAATAGCATGAGGAACGAATGCTTTATGTAAGCAAACCATAAAACCAATGATCAAATTCTTTAGAAAAATCCGGCAGAAATTACTGTCTGAAAATAAATTCAGCAAGTATCTGATTTATGCCATAGGCGAAATATTTCTTGTTGTTATAGGGATTTTAATTGCGCTTCAAATTAATAATCACAATGAAGCTAGGAAACTTAAGCAAAAAGAGATAATCCTATTATCGGAAATGAAAAGCAATCTTCAAGCAGATTTACTTGATTTAAATTACAATATTGATAACAATAAAACCCGACTTGAATCGAATGTAGCTGTCAGGTCGACTATAGAGAACAACACATTATTTAGTGATTCACTAAGGTTTCATTTCGGCAATGTAATGGGGAATTTCCAACTAACTGAAAATACCTCCGCTTGGGAAAATCTGAAATCAATAGGGTTAGATTTAATCTCTGATGATTCACTTCGCAATAGTTTATCAAATCTGTATTCTACGAAATATAAGTATTTAGAGAACCTGGAAAGAGGTGCTGATGATACGTTCCAATGGGACCATCTGTATCCTCAAGTTCTGAAACATATAACTATAGACGAATTATGGGTTTCTGGAGAACCTAGAAATTATGAAGAAATGCTAGAGGATAGTAGTTTCCTCGAAGTGATAAAAATGAACATTACGTTTAGGAAAATGATGCAAGGTCAATACGAAAGGGTTCTTGAGGCCGTCACTTCTGTGCTGGAGCAGATTGATAAACATTTAAACTACTTGAGTAATTGATATACAGGGGAAGCTGATTTATGATTGTTTATGCCAGGCTATGTTGCATCCTGTCTGCTAAATTTCAGTAAGATTATTGCAATAGATCAGATGAAAATCAATATTAAGTCTTAAGTCATTAAAGTATAAGGATATCCATTTCTTACTCTTCCTCATCAGAGCCGGTCAAGTACAATTTATTATCTGCCAGCGTTTTTATAGCGTCCAGCCTTATAACCGTACCATCTGATAAGGTTAGAAACTCTTCTTTATTCTTCGTGAAAATGTCTTTAATGATTACGGAAGATTTATTGACGTGTCCATCGATAACAATATCTATCGGTTGTTTCCTCATAGCTGCAAGCACAAGTACATCGTAGAAGTTGCAATCAATCGGTCGATAATTTTCTGGCTCCATTATGCTGGGTTTTCTATGGCTATCTTAATATGATTCAGATGGTGATTGCTGTGCCATGCATATAGGGCAGAAAGCACCTTGAGAGAGTAAGTCTTGCCATTTTCAGGATGGAAAAAACGTTTCTCCATATCTTCTTCAGAGAGGCTGCGGATTGTATGGGATAGTCTTCTTTGGATCATTTTTAAGTCGTCCATAATCACTTCCATAGGCGTAGATAGAACGGTGGGAAGTTCTGCCCATTCTTTTTCATCATAAGCCTTGATGGTCGGTGTATTTTCCGTTAGTGTCCATTTAAACCTCATGTAACTATGTAAGTGGCTATCTGTGAGATGATAGACTAGTTGCCTGATGTTCCATGAACCTGGTCGGTATCTGTGGGACAAGGTATCCGGTGGACATCCACTAAGTATAGCTTCTACCCTGGAAGGCAGAGCTTCTATTTCATCTGCATACTCACTTAGCTTATCATGAGTAATTACTTCAGGGGCTTGGAACCGCCCTATAGGAAATCTTAAATCTATATCAGACATAAAAAATGTAATGTTATGAGGTATAAATGTATGAAATTATAATATGTATAACTTAAGATGAAGAAAATTATAAGTATGGTAAGGTTTCAATAATAACATTTAACAAGTAATAGGTTTAGATT
>CAZFJO010000091.1:0-13023 GCA_964518915.1 uncultured Saprospiraceae bacterium | reverse complement strand
GGTAAAGGTAGCCATACCCATCAGTCCGCAGATGCGGACATGAGTGAAATCTTCTAGGACACCGTCCTTATGCCATTGCTGAACTTCTTCTACCGTTACCCCATGCTTGGTTTCTTCTTGGGCTATCCTTACCTGCAACAGCACATCTATAGTGCGGTCGTTCTTGATCGCTTCTTTCTCGATTACCTTAAGCAATGAGATAGAATCGACAGAGTGAATCATAGATACAAATGGGGCAATGTACTTAACCTTGTTTTTCTGTAATGTTCCGATCTGGTGCCAGGCAATGTCATCGGGTAGGGCAGTTGCTTTTTCCACCATTTCTTGTACCCGATTTTCTCCGAATATTCGTTGGCCCTGATTGTAAAGATCCATGATCTTTTCTATGGGCTTGGTTTTAGAAACCGCAACCAGGGTGGTGTTTTTTTCCGAGAGTGATTTTATGAGTTGTGCGTACATACGGTTTCTGAAATAATGGATTTTAATGAAGTGGTTTATGCTCTTTTTTTCTATTTAAGGATGCATTTATTTCGATGTTGGCAAGATACATCTTTTTAGGTTTTGGGGTTGTTTTTTAGTAAGGTTGATTAGAGAGGGCTTGGTTTTTTAATGAATCTATCTTCTGGATTGTCAATGAGGTTTATTGCCCTAATTCGGATGAACGCAATTCCGCCAGGCCACACCTTATCTCTTTAGCTCGTCGGTAAAGAGTTTAATTTAATCAATTGGGTTCAATGAAAAAGCCATCTGCGTTACTTCGCAATAAGTTTCTTGTGTATGGCTTGCACTTGCTGAAGCAAAGATTGTGAACCATCGTTGTAGATGATGAAGTCGGCGACCTTGGTTTTTGCCTTTTCTGGTAGTTGGTTTTTTATGCGCTGACGGACGGATACTTCGGAAGTGCGATCTCTTTTTACTACTCGGGCTATTCTCGTTTCTTCCGGAGCACTCACGACAATCAGGCCGTCTAGTTTTTTATAACTGCCATTCTCAACAAGTAAGGCAGCTTCCTTAAGGGCGTAAGGCGCCGTCTGTTCTGAGAACCACAATGAACTATCTGCATAAACCGCAGGATGAACAAGCCCATTGATGCCTGCAAGTAATTTCTTGTCAGAGAAAATTTTCTGTGCGACATAGGCGCGGTTGAGTCTTCCGTTGCGGTGGTAAGCTTCATCTCCGAGAAGAGACTTAATGCTTTTTTTTAATGCTGGATTGCGGTACATCAGTATCTTGGCCTGGGCGTCGGCGTCGTAGACCGGAATACCCAGTGACTTGAAAATATTGCATACGGTCGTCTTGCCGCTGCCTATGCCTCCGGTTATTCCGATGTAACTTGTCTTCTTCATATCATTGATTTTCTACGTCTATTTTTAGGTCGATTTCTGAGATATGGCAATCTGGATGCTGGGTGTCTTCTTTTATATCGGAAACATCATAACCGAGAAGATGTGCCTTGCACGCATCGATGGTGGATGCCACTTCTGACAAGGGAACCGATCCGATGATATAGGGGCTAAGATCTAGGGAGGTATCATGGATATTGATGTTTTCCTGGTTGAGCATGCCCATGACTGAGCCATAGATCTTATAATCAAATGCCAGTTTTATATAACCCACGATGACTTCCTTGACAATCTGATTTTCCTTGATGGCTTCTTCTCCAGCAGTGCGGTAAGCGTGGATGAGTCCAGGTATACCTAGTTTCGTTCCACCGAAATAACGGACAACAACGACGGCAGATCTATACAGTTCCGCAGATAAGATGGCATTGTATATCGGTCGCCCTGCAGAACTTGAAGGTTCTCCATCGTCGTTGTATCTAAATTTATCTCCTGGAAGACCTAGTCGGTAAGCGTAGCAGTGGTGACGGGCCTTAGGGTGGATTTTTTTTATTTCTAGTAAGGTGGCTTGAAATGCCTCCTCTGAGGAACAAGGAAAAGCGTAGGCTTGAAACTTAGACCCTTTCTCTCGATAGATGCCTTCTGTTCTAGATTGCAAGGTGAGGTATGTGTCTTGTATGCTCATATAAAGGATATCAGCAAGATGGAAACGATGGCTGCAATGAAACCAGAGATTTTCAACTTGGAAATTTCTTCAGAGAAAACGATGATTCCAACCAAGGATGAAAGGGTAAGCACGCCTACATTATTAACGGGAAATACAAGGCTGCCTTCCCATCCTTTTTCCAACAATAACAATATAAGGTATATGGAGAAGAAATTAGGAATGCCAAGTAAGATACCGGCGCCAATCTCTTTCTTGCGTATGGTGGTTTTGGTGGTTGAGAAAAGTGCATTTGCCGCAAGGTATAAAGACCCGAATATGCCTGCCATAAAAAATATAGTCGTTACAAAATCTACATTCTGATCGCCACTGATTCCCTCTACATTGACATAGTAAAGCACAGCCTCGATGACGCAAGAGCCGATCCATGTCAGCATCGGTAGGTAGAAGAAGGCCCACGAAAATGATTTTCTGTCCTTAGGAAAACTGATTAAAACAATGGATACAAGGGCGAGAATGATTCCAGCAATTCTGCCGATGGAAGAACTCTCTGAATAATAGAGTATACCGATGATGCTGGGCGCAAGTAGGGACATTTTCTGAAATATAGTTGCGACCATGATGCCGTAGACCTGGACGGTTTTAGCCACTACTGTAAAAATAGAGACGAATACGATACCTAGAAATGCAGCATAAGGGAACCACGGTTCTGCATAGGTGCCAGTGCCCCACATCCACTCGCCAGCATATATGCAACCACAGATGACGCATGTAAAATAGTTGACGACAATGGCCGGGAGAACTTCTACTTCGTACTTACCGAAGAGCTTGAATATGATGCCAATCAATGAATTGATAACGATGCAGAGAATAAGAATTTCCATAAGGCGCAAGATAGTTAATTACCCCATCTATAAAATGGTTTAGCGGGTAATCAATATGGATGGCTCGTTTTTATAAACCAGATAAACATAGGAATTACGGATTGGCTTAGACAGTTAACAAGTCCTTCACAGATCTATTGAGAAATTAAATGCACATTTGCACGAAAGTGCACAACTTCAGATAATGTCCGTTGTTCATATAATCAGCCATGTTCATATTATCACTATTCTTTATATTAGCGGCAAAATAGATATATCCTTGAGCAATACATCTCAACAATACAACAATGTCCTCGATAAGTGCCGAGACTTATTCCTTAATAAGACGAAGGATTACGGTACTGCGTGGCGGGTTCTGCGTCCTACTTCTCTGACGGATCAACTATACATCAAGGCGAAGCGCATCCGCTCTATACAAGAAGCAGGAGAACAGCGCATAGAAGAGCACATTGATTCAGAATTTATAGGGTTGATTAATTACAGCTTGATGGCACTGATTCAGCTGGAATTGCCACCGAGTAACGATGAATGGGATATGCCATATGACCGTGTAGCGGAATTGTACAATGGCTGGGCGACCAAGACTCAGGACCTGATGATGGCTAAAAATCACGATTATGGTGAAGCATGGCGAGACATGCGGGTATCCAGCATTACAGACCTGATTTTAATGAAATTGCTAAGGGTGAAGAGTATTGAGAACAATGATGGGAAAACCCTTGTTTCAGAGGGGTTGGACGCCAACTATCAAGATATTATAAATTATGCAGTGTTTGCATTGATATTATTAGAAGAAAAAGAAAACGTATAAAATACAGTTATGCAGTTGAATCTTACTACCGTATTTATAGGGGTTGCCATTGCGGCTGCCGTGCTTACCCTCCTTGTGGGATTTGTGAAGAAAGGCCACAAGAGTTGGCTATTGACTTTTCTGCAGAATTTCGCAGGGGTCTTTTTTATCTTTTCAGGGATGGTTAAGGCCGTGGATCCGCTGGGCACAGCTTACAAGCTAGAACAGTATTTCGCAGAATTCGAGAGCACATTCGAAGGGACGTGGTTCTCCTTTATAAGTCCGATCTTTCCTTTTTTCAATGACTATGCTGTACAGCTATCGGTCTTTGTCATCATTGTTGAGATCGTTGTAGGCTTGATGCTGGTCATGGGGATGAAGACTAAATTTACCAGCTGGGCTTTTCTCGCCATGGTAGGATTTTTCACCTTTTTAACCGGATTCACGTACTTGACGGGCTATGTTCCTAGTGGGGTGAATTTTTTCAGTTTTGGTTCGTGGGCAGATTACGATGCGAATAATATGAAAGTAACGGATTGTGGATGTTTCGGGGATTTCCTAAAACTAGAGCCGAAGGTTTCTTTCTTTAAAGACTTGATATTGTTGATCCCGGCTTTCTTCTTCGTGTTTAAGCACAAGGATATGCACCAGCTGTTTACCAAGAAGATTCGCTGGGCGATTGCAGGCGCAACGACTGTGGGTCTGCTTATCTACTGCTTGAGTAATTATGTATGGGACCTACCGCACAATGATTTCAGACCTTTCCGCAAGGGGGCCAATGTAGGGGAGCAATATGAAGCAGAACTGAATTCTATGGCCAATGTTCAGATCTTAGCGTGGAAACTTCAGAATAAGAATGAACCGGCTAAGGTTATAGAGTTGTCCCATGATGTATACATGAAAGAATTTAAAAACTATCCTAAAACAGAGTGGACGGTGGTAGATCAGGTGAAATCAGAGCCAGAGATACCGAGCACGAAGATTTCAGAATTCGAGGTGGTTTCTATAGATGATTACGATGCTTCAGATGTGTTTCTGGAACAAGAAGGATATAAGATTATGATTGTGTCTCACAAGATGAAGGGAGATGTAATCGGAACAGCTACTCGGACCGTAATTGATACCATAACGGTTGTCGATACGATACAAGTAGAAGATGCCAAGCTAGAAGAGGTTGTACGAACCAGACAGGAAGCGGTACAGACACAGGTAGAATACAACGATTACGGCTGGGATGAAGCGTGGCTTGCGGATTATATAGATAAGATTAAGCCTATCGCTCTATCGGCAAAAGAAGATGAAGTTCCAGTGGGCATTGTTGCTGGGGGAGCAGGTCCAGAGTTGCTCAACGAGTTTAGAATTAAGACAGGATTGAACGTAGATTATTATACAGCGGATGACATACTACTAAAAACCATCATACGTTCTAACCCAGGTGTAGTCTTGTGGAAAGACGGAGTAATACTAGATAAATGGCATATAAGTAAGCTCCCAAGTTGGGAAGAAATGAAGAAAACACACTTTTAAGCCTAGATTTTATGTAGTATTGTAACAGAAGAGTACTGATTTTATATATAAATTGGTTTTCTTTGTATTGTTATTGTGAGGAAACTTATCAAAAGTAATTAAAAGTAATGCTGAGTAGACGTAGTGTAAGAGTAAAGGTTATGCAGATTCTATATACGATGACGTGTGATGAAGGAATGACCTTAGATGAAGCCATAAAGACGTATTGGTCTTCAGTGGGGTCATCGTTTGACTTGTTGTTATTCAACATTTATAATATTGTTGAAATTACAAGGGTAGCTGTTACAGATGCTGAAAAACGCAGCACGAAGCACTTGATTTCTGATTACGATAAGGTTTTTTCCGATAAATTGTTTAGCAATCCCCTCATTCAAGACTTGGAGCATAATCCACAGTTGGCCAAAGATTTTAAGAAACTCGGGTTTCAGGATAAAATCGATGCAGACTATTTCAAGAAATTGTATAAAGAGTTTTCTGAGAAAGATGAGTATAAGGCTTATATAGAAAATCCAGAAGGAGATCACCTAGCCATACTGCTAGAATTGTATAGATTCTGTAGAGCAAGTGATTACTTTAATGAGGTGATGGAAGATCATTTTATGTATTGGACAGATGATAAGTCGTTGATCATAGGCGCCCTTAAGAAATGCTTGAAGTCGCTACCGAGCGAGAATAAGGGTTTCTATAAAGAGCTATATCCTGATAATGAGACGGTAAAGGAATATGGAGAAGAGCTTCTTAAGAGAACTTATCAGGAAGATACAGCGTTACTGGATATAATTAAGCCCCTGTTGAAGAACTGGGATCATGAGCGTGTAGCCCAGATAGATATGATATCTATCAAGATGGCTACGGCAGAATTGTTGCACTTTCCTACGATTCCTACGAAGGTTTCCTTAAATGAATATGTAGAAGTGTCTAAGCATTATAGCACACCTAAGTCTAAAGACTTTATCAACGGTGTTCTAGATAAGGTGCTTCATGATCTTATGGATGAAGGAAAGATAAATAAAGAGGGAAGGGGCCTTGTAGAATAGAATAATCCTTATAGAGTCGTAATATTATGGCTCTTATTAGTTAACCATATAACTAATACCATGAACATAATAAATAAAACAAGAATACTGTTCTTAGGTGCTTTTCTATTGGTTTCATTGTCTATGATGGGCCAGGCTAAGCAATCCGTTATCCTTATCAATTCTGTACCTTTTAATGCTTCTATATCTCCGACTGGAGAAATACTTGAGATTCTAGGAGAGGCTAAGGGACATATGAGAGGGTATAAGAATACCGCTCCACCTGCGAGCACAACTACAGTTGCTACTTCAGAGACCATCGGTGGTAATTCCACATCCGTAAGTCGAAAGAGAGAATTTATAGCATTCGGCGCTGGCAATGCAGCACTAGAGAATGAGATGACTCAAGTCCTTGATGGCATGCTGGCTAACTATAGAGCTGCATCTGGTGATAAGATATTGATCACGGTATATCGTGGATCAGAATCTGAAGATCCGACGCTGGCTGACAATAGACTGAAAGCTTGTAGATCGTATCTCGAGTTAAAAGGAGTTGCACTCAACAACATACAATCTGAAATTGCCATCAGTGCTCCGCTTAAGGATAAGATTGCTGTATCATTTGTGAGATAATCATATCTAATTAAATTATCATATCATAGCCACAATAAATTATATTTGCGTGCATGATAGATAAAGTGATAATTCTAGATTTTGGCTCTCAGTATACTCAATTGATTGCCAGAAGGTTACGCGAAATCAATGTATTCTGCGAGATATACCCGTATAATAAGTTTCCGGTAGGAGATGAAGCGATTAAAGGCGTTGTTCTATCCGGAAGCCCATTTTCCGTCTTAGATGAGAATGCCCTACAAGTAGAATTAGACCCTATTCTAGGGAATTATCCAGTTCTTGCTGTCTGTTATGGAGCGCAGTATTTAGCACATACGCAAGGAGGGGAAGTCGTTAAGTCTAACAAGCGCGAATACGGAAAAGCAGCGCTTATCCAGACGCAGTCTGACCCTATATATGACAGGGTTGCCGATAACTCTCAAGTGTGGATGTCTCACAGCGATACGATTTATACAGTCCCTGAGGGATATGAGATAATAGGAAAGTCAGAAGATATAGCTGTTGCAGCCTATAAGAAAAGCGACGCTGGAAAGCAACCAGTGTATTGTTTTCAATTCCATCCTGAAGTAGCTCACAGTCTAGAAGGGCTGCAGTTGCTTAAGAACTTCATCAAGATTGCTGGAGTCAATCCGGAATGGACACCTTCATCTTTCGTAGAAGATACGGTCAGTAAATTGAAAGAACAGATCGGAGACAGTCAAGTCATACTAGGCTTATCAGGCGGTGTGGATTCTAGCGTTGCCGGCGTACTTCTGCACAAGGCCATCGGAGATCAATTGCATTGCATCTTCTTAAACAATGGTCTACTGAGGAAAGACGAGTTTGACCAGGTTTTAGATTCCTACAAGGGTATGGGCTTGCAAGTGTATGGTGTAGATGCGACCGATGACTTTCTAGATGAGTTAGAAGGCGTGTCAGATCCTGAGAAGAAGCGGAAGACCATCGGACGGGTTTTCATTGAAGTATTCGAGAGAGAGTCTAAGAAATTGACGGATGTGCATTACCTGGCTCAAGGTACGATCTACCCAGATGTTATAGAATCCGTGTCTGTACATGGGCCTTCCGTGACGATTAAATCTCACCACAATGTAGGAGGATTGCCAGAAAAGCTAAACCTGGAGATCGTAGAACCGCTGCGCATGCTTTTTAAAGATGAGGTAAGAAGGGTAGGAAAAGAATTAAAAATCTCAAGTGACATACTGGGAAGGCACCCATTCCCAGGTCCAGGACTTGCCATACGGATATTAGGTCCGATCAGCCGAGAGAAGATCCGGTTGTGTCAGGAAGCCGATGACATCTATATCCGCAACTTAAAAGAAAGCGGATGGTATGATAAAGTATGGCAAGCTGGGGCAATATTACTACCGGTGCAGTCCGTTGGTGTTATGGGCGATGAAAGAACCTATGAGTTTACCATAGCTCTGCGTTGTGTGAATTCATCAGATGGAATGACCGCAGAATGGAGTAGGCTGCCGCAAGAGCTTCTGGCTAAGATAAGCAGCGAAATAATCAATAATGTAAAAGGAATTAATAGAGTAGTCTATGATATCAGTACGAAACCTCCTGCCACGATTGAGTGGGAGTAATGTTGTAATCTTATTGTTATTGATAGGATGGATGTTTTCTTCTTGCAGTTCTGCTAAGGATACCCCTAGGAGAAGTGGCACAACTAAGAAAGCAGTTACTAAAAAACGGAAGAAGAGATCCCGCACCAAAAAAGCGAAGAAAGTGGATTGGGCGGAAGCTTCTAAAGAAAAGAATCCACCTATAACTTACGATGGTGGTCCTCGGATGGATAAGCGAGACAGTTACGATGTTGCGCTGATGATCCCATTCGATTCGGATTCTTATAGCGCATTCGAACAAGGAGATGGAGACAGATTCGTTCAGTTTTATGCGGGCGCTAAACTCGCCATGAAGTCCCTAGAAAAAGAAGGCATCACGCTGAATATAGAGACCCTTGATAGCAAGAAAGATTTTAACAGTTCCTACCGTCAGCTGGCAAGAAAGACGCGGGATGTAATTATAGGTCCCTATACGAAGGACAACCTTATGAAGGTGGCAGAATACGGCAAGGAAAATGAAGTGGTCGTTGTATCTCCATGGTTGGCGTCGTCTACCGTAACCAAGGAAAATCCATACTACATACAGCTCGCCCCAGGATTAAGAGAAATGTATAATGTTCTGGTTGATGACATTACGAAGAGGTATAATGCTGAACAAGTCGTCATCCTCAAGAAGGAAGGAAATAAAGACGATGCCCGTATCAAGTATATACAGGAATATGCAGCATCTATATTGAACCGAAAAGATACACCCTTTCAGGAATTCGAGGTGGTTGTAGATTCACTTGGTGATAGTGAGACTTACTTTCTTGACTTATTCGACCCAACTAAAGAAACTGTATTCCTGATGCAGAATTGGTCCTTCAGTGATGAAGACTTCATCTACAATACACTGAGAAAACTGAGTGCGATGAAAGGACTGAATAAGGCTTGCGTATATGGAATGCCTATCTTGCTCAATACAGACCGTATTGATTATAATCTGTATAAAACGATGGATATGCGAATCGCCAGGTCTAAGTATGTAGACCCTAATGATTCAAGCATTAAGGAATTTAAGCGCAACTTCTACAACGCGTATAATTCCCTTCCTACCGATGAGGCCTATTACGGTTATGATGTAATGTTGTTTACCGGTCGAGCGATTCATAAGTATGGCAAGAGCTTCCAGTACTTCTTAAATCAAGACAAGCAAGACTTGTTAGAGACGTTCTTCAGTATTGAGCGGAAGCAAGATAAGGAAGGTGTTGTTTCAGATGATTTCAGAGACATTGAGTACTTCTTAAATACCCATCTAGACATCGTCCGGATGAATGGCAATTACTTCGAAGTAAGCAATAGGTAACGTTATATTCTGATCTAGTGAGTGATAAGAGTCTTTCTTATCGGATTCCCTCTGATCTCAACCAGCGATGATACGTAGCAGCGTTCTGATTGTGCTGTCTTAAGCTCCGGGCAAATAAGTGACCATTGTCATACCCTGGTCTTGCACAGAAATATAGGTAGTCGTGGTTCTCTGCATTCAATACAGCATCGATGCTATTGATAGAAGGCATGGCAATCGGTCCAGGTGGCAGCCCTGCATTTTTATACGTATTGTAAGGAGAATCGAATTCCAAGTGCTTATTCAGCACCCTTCTTAAGTCCCATTTCTTCATGGCAAAAACCACCGTAGGATCGGCTTGTAGAGGAATGCCTTTCTTAATGCGATTAAGGTAGACGCCAGCCACCGTTTTTCTTTCTGGTTTATAGTTGGATTCCTTCTCCACAATTGAAGCGAGGGTGTACACCTCCTCTTTGGTCATCCCTTGTTTGTCGAGAAGCTGCTCGCGGTTTTCTTTGCCCCAGAATCGCAGAGATTCTTTAGACATTTTGGCCATGAAATCGGCAGGAGAAGTATTCCAGTATGTTTCGTATGAATTAGGAATAAATAGGGTCATCGCTGTTTCTGGGGTGACTTTATGCTTCCGCAAATTTTCCTCATCCTTAAATGTTGCCAGTATCTCTGTAGAGTCACTCTCAAAAAAAGGAGCAAGCTTTCCCGCAAGGTCATCTATGGTTCTTGCATTGTTGAAAGTAACCGTAATAGGGTCTTGCCTTCCGCCTCTGAGGACGCCTATCAATTCTCTATTGCTCCAGCCATTGTTGATGGTATATTTTCCGCCTTTTACACCTTCATCGTAATCCATCAATCCAGCAACGAAATCGAATGATTTTCTGCTAGAAATAATGTTTTCGTTTTCCAGCATATCTAGGATGGACTCGTAGTCCATATCCTTGGTTATGAAAATCTCCTTGGAATCTTCAGGAAGATCTACATTAGAGCCATAGACAGAATTGACAAAATAGTAGGCTACAGCTAGGCCGACAAGCATAGATCCTAGAAATGCAAAAAGCAACTTTTTATTCATGTCGTAACTAGTATTGTTCTTTGGGTCCAGGGAAGTCCATAGACTTTACATCCTTGATGTATTCTTCTACAGCTCCTTTTATTTCGTCAAATAATTCCATGTATCTTCTTAGAAACCGAGGGTGGAAGTCTTTCGTAATGCCCAGTAAATCGTGGCTTACAAGGACTTGGCCATCGGCCTTGTTCCCCGCACCAATTCCTATAGTAGGAATTCTTAGCGACTCTGAAACTTCCGCAGCAAGGGTAGCAGGAATTTTTTCCAGTACGATTCCGAAGCAGCCGAGCTCTTCTAGGAGTAAAGCATCTTCCTTCAGTTTCTTAGCTTCTTCATCTTCCTTAGCTCGGACGGTGTAGGTTCCGAACTTATAGATACTCTGCGGAGTCAGTCCTAAGTGACCCATCACCGGAACACCGGCTGATAGAATGCGGACTATGGATTCTTGTATTTCTGATCCTCCTTCAAGTTTTACGGCATGGGCACCAGATTCTTTCATTATTTTCACGGCAGAATTGAGCGCCTTGGTAGAATTTCCTTGATATGAACCGAAGGGAAGATCTACCACGACTAGGGCTCTTTTAACTGCCCTTATCACCGATTCCGCATGATAGATCATGTGGTCAAGTGTAATCGGTAAGGTTGTTTCGTGGCCTGCCATGACATTGGAAGCAGAATCGCCTACAAGGATGACATCAATGCCGGCTGCATCGAAAATTTTAGCCATGCTGTAATCATAGGCTGTCAGCATGGAGATTTTTTCTCCTTGCGCTTTCATTCCATGCAAGATGTGTGTGGTAATCCGTTTTACCTCTTTCTTAGCTGTCGACATATTATCAGATTTACAAGTGCGCAATTTACATTAATTTCTGATTTTCGGGGAAGAAATTATGCGCTAGTAGTGTAGGGTAGAAGCTCACCGGATTGAATGGGCAGGATGGTTGATTGAAGTAGGAATGTGGTCCATTACAGGAAGGATTATAGAGAGACAGTAAAGGCGTCTTCATCTATGGAGAGAAAACGAAGTTGTAACAGTGCTTGTGAAACCTTCGCCCCGATGACACTTTATTGGATATGAAAAAATTAAATTTGGATTTTAATCACAATAAGGAATATGTCTAACAACGGAATCATAACAAAAACAAGTAGTCTGAATTTTCAAGCCACTTACGAGAAATTGAAAACAATCATAAGCAATAATCCGAATCTGAAAATTCTCTTAGAACTAGACCATCAGGCTAATGCGGCTTCCGTAGATCTTAGCTTGCCTCCGACTAGAATTATCTTCTTTGGGAATCCTAGACTAGGAACTCCCTTGATGGCCTCTGGAACGTACGCTGGTCTAGACCTTCCTCAGAAAATATTGGTGTCAGAACGAGATGGGGCAGTAACAGTTTCTTATAATGACCCGGATCACCTGAGAAACAGACACGAAATTGTAGGACAAGATGAGGTGTTGCAGAAAGTGACAGCTGCACTTGATAAGATTACAACCGCAGCTACTGAAGCAGCGTAGGTTGTCAGGTGGATAAGAGACTTTTTTTATAGCCTGGGTTAGGATAATAAAATAGCTGTGCTCCCTTTCTGATCGTTCTCATTGATATATGATGTGAAAGATTATCATAGGGAGAATGATTGCTAGAGCGTTTCATATAAGGTAAAACAGAAAAGGCTCCCACTTAGGGGAGCCTTTTCACTATATTTAAACTGCCATTAAATATCTAATTGATTAGGGTTGACTAAAACCCAAATGATCCAGGGTCTTTCAAGAATTCCATTTCCTGAAGATCTTCGTAATATACTTCTCCTAGAACCTTAGCGAATACGTGATACTTGTCTGCCTTCACCATAGCGAATATTTCTGTGAAGTAATCCCCCTTGTCTACCACGTAGATTTTAGCTTTTCCTTCTTTAGAATTGGCCTGAATCAGAAGCTCATAACCATCTGTTCCTAAGGCTTGATTGATCTTGTCTAGATCACTCTGGTCAGGATGAGAATCTTCACTGAAGACAAGAACCTGTAGTGATTTCACGTCACTTTTCATGTCTTTCATATCTACGAACTGTTCGATGTTTCCTCCAAGATCGAGGTACATGACACCGCTGTCGTTTTTATACTTTCTAAATATGTTGTCTGTCTGTTGTCCATAAGAAACAGCAACGATACATAACATCAATAATAAGGTGGTTATCTTCATA
>CAZFJO010000090.1:11989-13094 GCA_964518915.1 uncultured Saprospiraceae bacterium | reverse complement strand
TTTAGGAAACCGCATGAAAGGTTCTGGAATTATTGCAGATATTATCCATCAGCAGTTTGATCTAGCGAGACGACTCTTCCTGATGGAAGAGCAACCTTTTTCATACAACTTGGACTTGTATGAAATGAGTAAGAAGACCCAGCTGTCTTTGTTTTAAGTTTAATCATAAGCACAAGTAATTTTCAGTGATTATATCAGGTATATAAGCGTGCAATGAATACACAAAACAGGTTAATCATTTCATGTAATTAAAAATTAAAAAGGACTTCTTCGATGGTTGTGTTTTCTCTAGTAATACTGACCTGACTTTCTTAAAGAAGAGCGTACATCGTCTTAATCGCCTTGATTGTCGGAGGGTCCTTTTTTTAGTTATTTCAAGTGTATCATTTTAAAACTATCCTGTTGAAAAAATATTTAGGGTAAGCGTTATTTATCAATCTTGTATTTATCGTTAGGGTTTTATGGAATTTATTTTTGTTGTAATTGTTATAAAGTTAGAAGAGTGTGTTAATTGAATAGAGAGCGTGGTTACTCATAACTTTTTAAGGCTAGAATTTTATTGTGCGGGAAGTATGGACTTTCTACATTCATTTAAGTATAGAGTTAAATTCGATAATTTCTTAAAACACAAATTGAAAATCATGAAAACATTAAGATTGGTATTTTCCTCAGTAATTATTCTTTCCTCTTTAGGTTTATGTGCACAAGACCAAGATCAACCTTCTGACCCATTGGATAAAATATGTTCCATGAGCGAATCAGAGCTGAAAAACATTGCTGTAATCGAATATCTAAATAACGAATGTACCATAACCGTGAAATTCATAAAGCATCAAGAAGAGGGATGGAAAATTGCTCCAGTAGATATGAAAAGTGCAGTTGTTGTTGCTTCTACAAAGGATACATGTAAAGAGGCGGCAGCAGACATAGCAGATGGATTAGAAAGTATGAAGGAATTGTTTTAGTATGTATATCTAACCAATATTGAAGTTTTGACGAAGTGAATTTATTAAGTCCTTAGTTTAATATCTTAGCTATTATTTAGAGCTAGATTAAGTTTATTTCAATAGCGATAGATATTCTATATGGAGTTATATTCTCCAAT
>CAZFJO010000090.1:0-11889 GCA_964518915.1 uncultured Saprospiraceae bacterium | reverse complement strand
CGGATGTATCGTCCACGCATAGAGACATAGATGTGTTCTTTTCTTAGAAATGATGTCAATGCTTCTAAGTCCATATCGTCTGGAATTTTTATTCCGAAGAGATGATGAGCAGCTCCAGTATCAGGTGGAGTAAAACCCATTTCACTCATCGAGTCCCAGACGTCATCACTCAGTTCTCGACAGTAAGACTGTATATTCTGAGGGCCCCATTCATTGAGGGTGTCTAGTGCCATCTGCAACATCGGTAGCAAGACAAAATTGCTAGACTCGCCGACGGAATACCGAGCTGCACCTGGACGATAAGATGCTTGATAATCTGTCAGTCTCGAGAATACGTCGCTGTCTTTTCTGTGGCTCCAGTTTTCTTCTACCGGAATGCCGTTGTTCCATTTTTCGCTATAATAAGCACAACCTATGCTATAGGGACCCATCAGCCACTTGTATCCACCACATATAAGTGCATCGGGTTTTATTTCTTCTACTGAGAAAGGTAATGCACCTACGGATTGGGTTCCATCGATGATGAGCAGCGCTTCCATTTCGTCGCACTTTTTTCTTATCGAAACTAGGTCGTAGATGATGCCTTCTGACCAGTGTACTTGTGGAATGGCGACAACCTTGGTTTTCTCATGGATACTATCCAATATGTTTCTGTTCCATGTGGCTCCTCTCGGTCCAGTGGAATCAGGACCTACAATTTTCAGCCTATTTAAATCACCACCGATCAATCTAGTCCATGGATAGATATTGCTAGGAAATTGATCTTCTACGACCAGCACTTCCTCATATGGAAGTAAGCTTATGTTATTGGTTACCGATGCCATGCCATAAGACACAGATGGAATGATAGCTACCTGTTCATAAGAAGGAGCATGGATTAATTTAGAAAATGATTTCTTGACTTCAACCGCAGGATTGAAAAAATCGTTGGTTGTGAAAAGATGGGGTTTACTCTTTCTATTTACAGCTTGCCTCCCTACTTCATCCATGGTCTTCATAGAAGGGGACATATACCCTGTATTGAGGTAGGTTACATGATCGTCGATTGAGAAAAGATGTTTCTTACATTCCATAGATTTTAATTTTAGTAGCTGATAGATTACGCTAGATCTAAAATAGAAAGGATTATCATTATTACATGGATTAGTTTCACTATATATTTACATCTATGTCCATATATCTCATACCATGTCCTATAGTAGAAGAAAGTGTAGCCTCTATTCCAGAAGATACGCGATTGGTGTTGTACAAGATCAACTACTTTGTTGTAGAGCGGATCAGGACAGCTCGCAGATTCTTAAGAAAGATGAATCATCCGACACCTATCGATGATATGCACTTTATAGAGATGGGCAAGCACACGGAATGGCTGGAGGTTATGGAGTTTTTAAGCTTACATGCACCTAGTCGGGACATCGGCATTATTTCAGAAGCAGGATGTCCAGGCATAGCAGACCCCGGATCTAAGGTCGTGGCATGGGCGCACAATCACAATATTTCTGTAAGTCCACTTGTCGGGCCGTCCTCTATACTACTGGCGCTTATGGCTTCCGGAATGAATGGCCAGCGTTTCAGATTCCATGGATATCTTCCAGTAAAACCACCTCAACTTAAAACGAAGCTTAAAGAACTGGAAGCAGATGTCAGAAAACACAATGAAAGCCAGATCTTCATAGAAGCACCGTACCGCAATGGTTCCATGATCAAGGCATGTGCACAACACCTCCAGGCAGACATTATGTTGTGCGTCGCTGTAGATATTCAAGAAACGACACAAGAGATAAATTCGCATCCCATTAAATCATGGAAAAATAGAGATGTAGATAAGTATCATAAGCGCCCCGCTGTTTTTATTCTAGGAAAGTAGCACCGTTTGTACTTAGTAAGTGCATTGAAATCTTGTAAGTTAAGCGAGAAAAATTTTGCTACCCCTTCTGAAGCATAATTCGGGCTATATCTTATACAATCGATTATTGAGTGGCATCTTTTTCATAGGTAGTTATAACGAAGATTATAAGCGGCGAATTCCCAGTGTTTTTAATTCCATGAAACCCATCACCTCTTATGGTAGTTATGTTTCCTTTTTCTAAATCATATTTTACCTCATCACTTTCCCAAGAATCTTTTTCTGAGTATTGTCCTACGCCTTCTAATATGATGTAAAGCTCTTGTTCTTTTCTTACCCCATGTGTATGAAAACCTACAGAATCATCAGAGGTAGGCAGTATCATATAAGCCCCTATTCTATTATTAACCAATTCACCTTCTGCAAACATCTGTAGTAAGTAAACGACTCCATCCCCTCCATACATATGTGGTCTTTTATCGTAGCGCATTGCTTTTCTCGGGGCCGTGCCGAAATGAATGGTTTTTAAGTTTATATGATTCTCTATTAAAGAATCGATATATACTTTTTCACTTTCAGATAATGTTTCTCTTTTAGATGACATAGTAATCAGGTATTAAATCAGTGACATGTTTTATGATGGGGTCTAATATAAGAAACAATAAGCCTTCCCATTCCACTTGCTTGTATCGTGGTTGATGATGCAGTAAAGTACATACTAACCAATTAGCTATAGCACCATATCTAGGTTTATAGGTGCCAGTGTCTTGCACACTCAAAGTTGTTATAAATACATAGTTGAAATTTTCCTAAAGTAGCAGTAGCCGGAGGAAGAATCCAGGGTATTGAAGGTCAGATAAGGAAGATGGGTTACCTAGAGTTTTTAGATTTATTTATTATGATGGAATACTATCTGGATGTCTGTTCTCTGATAAAGTAGATAATCACTTTTTATCTCTATTTAAGAGCAGCAATTTTTTCTTCCAGTTCATCTTCATCTCCTTCTGCATAACCAGAATGAGCATAAACAATGTTGCCCTCTCCGTCGAGTAGAAAGGTCTGAGGAATGGCTTGAAATCCTAGTAGGTTCATCATAGACTGCTTACTGTCACTCAGAATGGTATAATCCCAACCTTTGGTTTTTACAAGTCCGGGTACCTTCCGGAGGCTTCTGCTATTGTCGGTATTGATGGCAAGAATTTCTACGCCATACTTTTCTTGCCAGTCAGGGTATACCTCAGCTATGTTGTCTAGTTCTTGCTTACAAGGCTTGCACCAGGTAGCCCAGAAAGATACTACCACGGGTTTCCCCTTGCCGATATACTCAGATAGACTAACTTCTTTCCCTTCTAGGGTTTTCAGTTGTGCATCTGGAAATTTTTTATTTAAATCAGTTAATGGACTAAATGCCAAAAAACTTATGAAGAATATTTGTAATATTTGCAGTGTCATAGTAAGGACTTCTAGATTATATACACTAAAAATAATACCAATAGTCGTCGTATCATTGCTTAGACGCATTCGTTTAACCTATAATTAACCTCAGATTCGTTGCATAAAGGAATCATAATTATACTGCTATTAACCTCATTTACGGCTTTATCTGGTCAGGATAAGTTGCAGTGGTCTGGTAGTGTGGATATGAATGTAAATTACTTCATCGAAGATACCATCATCGGAGCGACCGATATTCCTCAGTACGAAGAAGACCATCTCGGAGGAGAATGGTGGGTCAATTTCAATGCAGCATACAAGGGTTATAGCCTCAATTTAAGGGGAGATATATTTCAGAATAGTAACCTACTCAATCCTACCGGAAGTTATACAGCTGCAGGACTAGGAAGATTTAGACTGGCTAAAAGTTATAAGAATATCGACCTCCAACTAGGGTACATATATGACCAGATCGGATCGGGCATTATTTTTCGTTCTTACGAGGAAAGACCCCAATTGATAGATAATGCGCTTATAGGAGGCGCAGTGGATGTGGGATTGACGGATTACCTCACTGTAAAAGGCATCTATGGATACCAGAAAGAACAATTCGATATCAATAGGAACGTCATTAGAGGTGTTTCGCTAGAAGGTTTCTGGGAACTCGGAAAGGAAGACAATCCCATCAGCATTGTTCCAGGTATCGGATATATTAATCGCCAGTTGACCGACGAAAACATGGTCGGCATAGTTGATGTATTGCGCACCTATATCGAAGAAGACAGAACACTTCCTCGTTTCAATGTATACTTAGGGACGCTGTATAATACACTCACGTATAAAGGTATTTCGTGGTATACAGAATGGGCAATAAAGTCTAGAGAACTTTTCTTCGATCCACAAGCCATCCGTACAGAGATTACAGGCAGGGAAGTATTCGGTAGATATGTAAAACGACTGGGTTCAGTTTTTTATAGTAGTCTAGGGCTTTCTGCCGGTAATTTAGGGATAACCATAGAAGGAAAAAGAACGTCCAATTTTAATTTCCGAACCAATCCCTTATACCGCCAGAATGAAGGCCTTGTAAGCTTTATTCCACCGATGGCGCAAGAATTAACCTATAGATTATTGTCTAGATACAGCCCAGCAACCCAGGACTTAAGTGAGTGGGCTTTTCAAGCAGATTTCAAGTTAAAAATAGATAAGAGGTGGTCGGTAGACTTTAATATATCGGATATACAGACACTTGATCAGACGCCTTTATATACGGAACTGTATATGTCCGTACTCTATAAAATTCCTAGAAAGTGGCAATTGCGGACAGGTCTTCAATTTATAGATTACAACCAAGAAGTCTATCAGTTAAAACCGCTCGTTCCTAGAGTGAGGGCTGTAACCACTTTTGCTGATTTTCTTTATAGGTTTAATTCTAAGCAGAACATAAAAATGGAAGTTCAGTATATGAATACGGAACAAGATTTTGGAAGTTGGTTGTTTTTATCCTCAGAATTAGCGGTTTCTCGTCGTTTCAGTATTGAAGCTTCAGGTATGTACAATACAGATCCGGGTAAAGAATCACCTGTAGACAGCGATGGAAACAAATTGAAAATTCTCTACCCTACATTTGGCTTGACCTATAATCGTGGGTCTATGAGATACAATGTCAGATACGTGAAGCAAGTAGAAGGAATTGTATGTACCGGAGGTATATGCAGATTAGAACCCGCTTTTAGTGGAATAAGATTGTCAAGCAACATACAATTATGAAACAACTTATCGGACTGCTATTGATATGCTTGCTCGGTTGTACAGAGAAGGAAATTATCATTCCGCCGCTTGAGATTCCTACGACTGGTCGAACTGTGCTTGTAGAAGACCTTACAGGTGTAAGATGCCCTAACTGTCCTTCTGGTAATGCACGTCTAGAATCTATACAATCAATCTATGGTAAGAATGTGGTCGTTGTGAGTGTACATGGAGAATTTCTCACTGACCCACTTCCAGAAAGTACGGTTGACTTAAGAAGCCCATCCGCCATTATGCTTGAAGAATTCTGGCGACCATTTTTAGGGAAGCCCTCAGCGGTTATCGATAGAAAGTCTTATGACGGTTTTTTCTCGATGGTTCCCAATCCTCTCCAAGACCAGTGGCAACCGATAATTGAGAGGGAATTACAAGAACCCCATCTGGCAGATCTAGTTGTCCAAGCAACCCTAGATAATGAGGGAATTGAGATTTCTACTGGTATTATCGCCATAGAAGAACTACCCGATATCAAGATACATGTCTTCCTAGTTGAAAATGAAATTATAGACCCTCAGGAAGATGTAGACAAGTTGATCCTTGACTACGAGCACAACCATGTCCTCAGGATAATAGCTACACCGATAGAGGGAGAAAGAATCACAGATGATATAGAAATAGGAGGAGTAACCAATTATACAACAACAATAGGTACTTCAGAATTAGAAGCAGAGTGGAATAGAAACAATATGGAAATCGTGTGTTTTATAACAGAAGAAGAAGGGGGTGTAATACAAGTTCAGACTGCCTCTATTACACAGTAGTGGTCTTGTTCCGACTTATAAAAGAGAATACAATCATCAGCAATACGAGGCCTATAGCATATAGGTACATAGGGTTTCCACTCAATCCTTCTAAGGGAAAAAGGGAGCCAGACTCTTCTATTTCACCTCTGAATACTAAACCTAGAATCACTCCGATAGAAAGAATACCCATAAATCCTATGGTTACATAAGATAGCATATTATCCTTACTCGCAATAAAGCTGGGTTCTTTAATAGCATCAGCGACTTCTTCTTTTAAAACCATTTTCATGATATTATCATCGAGTTCTGAAGGAGGTTCTACAAGCGGAGTACGCTTAAGCATATGGTCTATTGTCTGCATTCTTTCTATGTCTTCAGGACGGATATCTGCATCACCGATTAGGCCTTGAAGATCTTCTTCACGGTCTATCATCTCCCACGCTTTTTCTAACTTATGCTCTTCCATCATTGTATGAAATTAATAATTCGTCGTTATTTTTTGCAATAAGTTCGGCTAGTTTCTTCCTAGACCTAAACAATTTAGTCTTTACATTGGTTTCAGTCATCTCTAGTATTTCGGCAACTTCCTTAACCGACATTTCTTGAAAATAGAATAATTTAAGAATGGTAGCTTCATCGGTAGGAATTTTCTCAAGGTACATTTCCAGTTGATTTCTTACACTATTGCGTTCCATAACATCGATAACCTTAGCGTCTTCTCCTACGGAATATGCGTTGTCTATGTCTACGGTTCTTAGTTTTCTTTTCTTAGCGTAATCCAGTCCTGTATTGTAGGCTATCTTGTACAACCAAGAACTAAATTTAGATTGATCATTATATTGATTTAGAGATCGATAAACCTTCATGAAGGTATCTTGATACGCTTCTTCTACTTCTTCTCTGTTTTTCAGAATCTGATATAGTATCGACCATACGTACTTGTTGTATCGTTTTATAAGAAGGTTATATGCAACATAATTGCCTTCTTTAATTCTACCTATGAGATAGGAGTCGTCGTACACTATACTTTATCGTTTTATGTGAGGTGTAAAAAGGGATTAAACTTCTTCGTCATCGATGTGATCGTGGTGGTCTCTTTCTTCGTTCATCCTGTTGATGACTAAGATTCCTAGTCCTATGAAAGCAGGAACAATTCCAAGTATAGCGGCTGGTTCAGAAATGATGCCCCATGAGTTAAGCGTAATTCCTATAAATGTTCCTATTCCGAAAAATACGAGTAACACGCCGAAGTTTTTATTCCCCCCAGAACGTTTCTTAGATGATCTGAATATCGACGCATCTTTATCTCTTGCTATGAGTGCAAGTCTTTCTCTATTTCTATTGCGCAAGTAGGTCAATATGATGGCAGTAAAAGAAAGAAAGGTGGCGCTGATGGCTACAATGGCTACTACAAATTCCATATTTCTAAATTTTAATAATTAGTAAGTTCATGATGATAGACGAGCATATTTCAGATCCGGTTGCAGTTTTTTGAAATTCATCTCAGAAAATCGTTGTTGGCTACCCATCATATGTTCTATTAGGCAAGAAAGTGATCTTAAAAACATTCGGGTTTCTCGTTGAAAACTGAATTGACCTTTCCGGGCAGTTACTTAATTTCTTATCATCCGTTATTAAATCACTTCAAGGTAAATAGATTATCTTTGTGTTTAATTTTTTTCAGAGTTCTTACTGAGAAGAATTGTTGTTTCTGACTAAATCACAAGAAATGAATGTATCGCTTAATTGGTTGAAAAAATATATTGACATAGACTTTACGCCGGATAAATTATCCGAAATATTGACTATGATCGGTCTAGAAGTGGAGGGTATGGAAGAGGTAGAGCCTGTACCTGGAGGATTAAAAGGTATTGTAGTAGGTGAAGTTAAGACTTGTGAGAAACACCCTAATGCGGATTCCCTCAACCTCACCACCATAGATATAGGTGCTGATGACATCCTCCATGTTGTCTGTGGTGCACCTAATGTAGCTGCAGGACAGAAAGTACTTGTTGCGACGATAGGAACAGTATTGTATAAGCCGGATGGAGCGTCGTGGAAGATTAAGAAGGGAAAAATCAGAGGAGAGGTTTCAGAAGGGATGATCTGTGCTGAAGATGAAATAGGATTAGGGAAGGATCATTCTGGGATTATGGTTCTTGATGCTTCCGCAAATATCGGTATTCCTGCAAGCCAGCACCTTTCTCTAGAAACGGACATAGTCTATGATATCGGGCTTACACCCAATCGATCTGATGCTACCGGACACCTCGGCGTGGCTAGAGACCTAGCTGCATATCTTAAGTACAACATAAATGAAAACACTCAAGTCAGGTTGCCAGATGTATCTGATTTCAAGGTAGAAAAGAATACTTATCCGATTGAAGTAGTAGTAGAAGATAAAGAGCTGTGTCCGAGATTTTCTGGGGTAACCATAACAGGAGTGACCATAGGAGATTCTCCAGACTGGATGCAGAAATTACTCCTTTCTATAGGTGTACGACCGATCAACAATATTGTAGATATCACCAACTATGTTCTTCACAGCTTATCTCAGCCTCTACATGCGTACGATGCGGATAAAATAAAGGATAAAAAGGTAATCGTGAAAACCTTAAAAGAAGGCTCGAAGTTTACAACCTTAGATGAAGTAGAAAGAACATTGCATAGCGATGATCTGATGATATGCAACGGTAAGGAAGAAGGAATGTGTATCGCAGGCGTATTCGGAGGCATCCATTCTGGGGTTACGGAGAACACGGAAAATATTTTCCTAGAAGCGGCTCATTTTTCGGCTAGTGCCTTGAGAAAAACCAGTACTAAACACCTTCTTCGGACAGATGCTGCTAAGATTTTCGAGAAAGGGAGTGATCCTAATAATACCGTATATGCACTGAAGTATGCAGCGTTACTTATAGCACAATATGGTGGAGGTTCTATATCTTCTGATATTGTCGACATCTATCCGCGAGAGATAGAGAAGAAAGAAATTCATGTAAGATATAGCCACGTAAAACGATTGATAGGAGAAGACATACCGGTTGATGAAATCCATAAAATCTTAAGGGCGATGGATATGGAAATAGAAGCTGTAGATAGTGAGAGCATCATGGTTTCTGTACCTACGAATAAAGCAGATGTTACTCGTGAGGTAGATGTAATCGAGGAAATATTGAGAATATATGGTTTCAATAAAGTAGCGATAAGTGACAAGATAACCAGTGTTGTCAGTATGAATAAGACGAAGGACTTGTATGCGTTCAGAAATAAACTATCGGATATACTGAGCCATAGAGGATACGGGGAATCTATGAATCTTTCTCTGATCGAGTCTGCACTTATGGATGATATAGGAATCGTTTCTGCGGAAAAGTACGTGCATATTAATAATACAAGTAACGTCGGTCTTGATATCATGAGGCCTGAGATGCTTGTGTCAGGATTGTTGTCTGTAAAGCACAATATCAATAGGCAGCAAACTGACCTGAAATTATACGAAATAGGAAAAAGTTACAGTCGCCTGGAAGAAGGGCACGGTGAAGAAGAATTTTTAACCCTATTCCTTACAGGAAGAAATCGCATAGAATCGTGGAAAAATCAGGAAAACACGAAGGCTGATTTCTACAGCATAAAGTCTGATGTAGAGTCGTTGATGATAAGTATAGGAATTGCCGGATATCAAGTGTCTGAATCAGAGGATAAGAGATTCGATTACGGTATCAAGTTTCATAGAGGGAAAAAAGTGCTGGCAAGATTCGGCAAAATTTCATCTGAATTGGCTCGAAAATCAGGTGTGAAAGTAGATGTTTTCGCAGCAGAACTACCGCTGAAACCTCTGTTTTCAAGCGCTGGAACTAAAGTTAAGACCCATGAAGTAAGTAAGTTTCCGAGTGTGAGACGGGATTTAGCCTTGATTTTAGATACGCATAGAGATTTCTCAGAAGTTGAAGCCATTTCTAAGAAGGTAGGAAAGAAGCTGATTTCTGAGGTACAATTGTTCGATGTATATAAGGATGCATCGAAAATCGGGGCCGATAAAAAGTCCTACGCTGTGAGTTTTACTTTCCAGGATTATGCTAAAACCCTTAAGGATAAGGAAGTAGAAAAAATAATGAATATCCTCATAGAAAAATTTAAATCAGACTTGAATGCTGAAATTAGATAGCTCCAGAAGCATATAATTGCTGATAGAGTACCGATTTCACTTTCATAGAAAGATGAAAAGTGTATATTTGATTTATGCAAAACGTAGACAATAGATTATTATCCATTTCAGACAAAGTCAAGCGCTTAGTCGAAAGGGTACAATTGTTGTCTTCAGATAATAAATTTCTTAAAGAAGAAAATAACCGAATAAAAGAAGAACTACTAGAATTAAAGACGCTTAATAGCCAGAAGCAAAACTTGGATACACATGGAATTCAGGACAACCAGCAGGCTATTACAGATATAAAAGATGAGTTAAAAGGATATGTTGCTGAGATAGACTCGTGCATCAAAATACTTGAGGCAAGATGAGTGCAGAATTGTTGAAAAAAATAGATATCACCATTGCGGGGCGCAAATTTCCGCTAAAGGTAACTCAGGAAGAAGAACCTAGAGCTAGGGCTATAGAAAAGAATCTCAATGCCCAGATTCACAATTTTCATTTAAAATATGCAGATAAGGATAAGCTTGATTGCGTAGTCATGACGCTTATTATGAATGCATTTGATATAGAGAATGAACAAGATGATGTCGCACCAGCCTTATCGGAAGAGTCAGAAAAGACCCTTACCGAAATTGAAAATATCCTAGAAGACCTTCCCCTTTAATTTTCCAGTAGTTCATAGTTTGATATAGCTGTTCTTCTCTGCAGGGAAGCAAGCAGCATTACATAACAGCGGAGCTTATGCCGTAGACAAAGGACATAGAAGTTTTATGTGCTTGTTTTAAGCTTCTTATAAAAACTTGAAATATTATGGATATAACTACAGGACTCATAGTAGGTCTGGTGATAGGAGCCATCGTAGGTTTTCTGATTACCCACCTATTCTTAAAAAATTCTGGGCAAGCTAAAATCGAAGAGGCTAATAAAAAGGCCGATCTTACCTTGAAAGAAGCAGATTTGGCTTCACAGAGAAAGATCAATGAAGCAGAATCTAAGGCCGATAAGATCATCAATAAAGCGGAGCAGAAGAACGAATCAATAAAGCAGCGGAAAATACAAGAGGCGAAAGAGAAATTCGCTAAGTATAAGTCCAACTTCGAGAAGTTTAAAGCAGATCAGAAAGTAGAGATGAAGGAGCGAGAGATGAATGTCAGATCGCTTGAAAAAGACATCAAAATAAAGGAAGACTCTTGGAAAGCTAAAGAAGAAAATCTAGACCAACGAGAATCTGAAATTAAAATGATCAAGGAGAACCTTGATAAACAGATAAAAATTGTAGCTAGAAAGCGAGAAGAACTAGATTCTGCCAATGAAAAATTCATCAAGGAACTAGAAACAATCTCTAGATTATCTGAGAATGAAGCTAAAGAACAACTACTAGAAGCTGTAAAGGCTAAAGCCCAGACAGACGCCATGTCCATAGAAAAGGAAACTATATCTATGGCCAAGGCTACGGCTAATAAAGAAGCTAAGAAGATTATTATTCAGACCATCCAACGTATGTGCGCTGAATATACCATAGAGAATACAGTGTCCGTATTTAACCTCGATAGTGATGACATCAAGGGACAGATCATAGGACGAGAAGGAAGAAACATCCGAGCCTTAGAAGCTGCTACCGGTGCAGAGATTGTGGTAGACGATACTCCGGAAGCCATTATCATTTCTAGTTTCGATCCGATCAGGAGAGAAACTTGCCGCCTTGCTCTTAAAAGGTTGGTAGCAGATGGAAGAATACATCCAGCTAAAATTGAAGAGACAGTAGCTAAGGTTAAGAAGCAACTCAATGAGCAGATAGTAGAAATAGGGGAGCGTACCGTTATCGACTTAGATATACATGGATTACATCCTTATCTTGTTAAAATGGTAGGTAGAATGAGGTTCCGTTCCTCTTATGGACAGAACTTACT
>CAZFJO010000089.1:11996-13097 GCA_964518915.1 uncultured Saprospiraceae bacterium | reverse complement strand
TTTAGGTCCATAGTTATTGCATCGACGGTAAGACAATGAGTACGCATCACCATCTATAGGAGTCAATGCATCCCATTTCGGATTATTCTGTTGCGGAATATAAAAATCTTCTTTTATAAAAGTTTCATTTCCATATTTCCTAGCTACTGAACCCAAAAAAAAGGGGGCAGAAAAAGAAGTTCCGTTTAATGAACATTCCATTTCTAAGTTTCCAAATATACTGGGGTTTAAGATATCCTGAAAGTCAATAGCTGGTTCAGCGAACTGAGCATTCCTATAATTCGCAGAAGGCCACTTTATCATTTCAGATGTACCAATATTAGATTCCACCCATATAGGTTTATGACACAGACCTACTACTTCATAAACATAGTTTCTAAAAACAGAAGTATCTCCATTCAAATCACTTATTCCAGAATTATAATTCCAAGTATAACCAGAAGGAAAATGATTTAAGGGATTAGTGTTTAAATTTTCGCACTTATTACCGCTCGAACATATTATCTTTATAGAATCAGATACTGCCTTATAAATAGCACGTTCTATCTGGTGATCATTCCCCATAAAACCCCATGAACAATTTATATAATCGACGTCATGAATCCTTGCATAGTGAATACCACATGCATTAGAAAACGATGTCCCATAACCACAAGAATCTAAAGTTTTCACAAATAAACTTCTTAAACTTTGGTTTTCTCCTGGGCAAAATTGATTAAATGAATTCTTAAAGGCCTCATAAACCAATGTACCATGTCCATCATCATCCTGAGGTATATTATCGTTACTGATAAAATCCCACCCCGCTCCTTGTATAGGCTCACAAGTAACAGGGTCTTTAATGTATGGAAACAATGAGTTATTACCAATAGAAGGTGGAATAATACCTGTATCTAAAAAAGCTATTTTAACAGCTCTGTTGTTTTCATTCTCCAATTGATTAAAATTAAAAGCTTCGCCCTCATAAGAGTTAAGCGAATCAATTACATGAGCCAATGATTTATTAATAACTGGAAGATCAGGAGGTATAATATAATTTAAGCTTAATACACCGCCTTCTTTGCTGCTTTCTGTAGTACTGCTTTGGGCTAAATCTGTTTC
>CAZFJO010000089.1:6947-11896 GCA_964518915.1 uncultured Saprospiraceae bacterium | reverse complement strand
ACCAATTATTACAATAGGCGCGAGCCAGAGCAAAGTCTTCTTCATGATAGTTTAAATTCTTCGTTTTGTTATTATATTGAGTGAACACAAAGCACGATCGAGTATCATCGGTCATAATTTTACATAATCGGTTAAACGTGGACACTACGCAGATTAAGATACTTTATTCTCAAGTATTCCCAAAATTTAAATCTTGGGTATTGAAAAATTCTGGTGGTGAAGAGGATGCCCATGATGCTTTTCAAGAAGTTCTGGAAATGATGTTGATCAAGTCTAAAATGAATAAATTAAACATAACATCCTCTCTAGAAGCCTACACGTTTCAAGCCTCTAAATATAGATGGATCGACACCCTCAGGAAAAGAAAAAACCAAAATAAGGTAATATCTTTAGAAGAAAACCTACATCAAGATGAGCGTATATTACAAGATCAGATGCAAGATTTAGAAGAAGAGAAAAGAAAATTTTCTGCGTTGGATCGTTCCTTTGCTATGATATCTACCTTATGCCAGGAGATCCTTACCTTGATTAAAAAAGGAAAGAAACCCGCAGAAATAGCAACCCTAGTCGGTGCTAGCAATGCAACTACTATAAATCGTCGGAAGCACGCTTGCATGGAATCATGGAGAAAACACTACCTAAACTTTAAAGACTAATGCATGGACAACAATGACTACCTACATATGGAGGAATACGAAAGACATGCTCAAGGCTTAATGTCTACGGAAGAACTTTTCTCATTTGAAAAAAGATTGTCTCAAGACGCAAAATTTAAAAAGGGCTATGAAGACTATCTTGATATGCAACAATTCTTAGAAGTCAAAGAAGAAATAACTGAAGGAAAAATTTCAATCGAAGAAGCTAGAAAAGAAAACACAAGCCCTAACGCAAAAAACACATTTAGTCTAAATAAACTATACCTTATTGCAGCCGCTATTTTACTGTTAATTGCGGCCATATTTTTTATTAAAGAAAAAGAAAGCCCTTCTACCCAAAAACTGTATGCTGATTATTTTACGTCACCATCCATCAGCTTAACAACCAAAGGACCCCAACAAGAAATGGCCAAAGAAAAAATGATCCAAATTCTAAAGGATTATTATAATCTTAAAAAGTACGAAGAAGCGTATAATCGTCTTGACACTACACAATTGTCACAACGAGACAAAATCGATGTTACCATAGCTAAAGGGTTCAGTGCACTCATGACGCATAGAGAACAAGAAGGAATCGATCTACTACTCCCTCTTACTGAAGAGTCAACCAATCTTTCTGATGAAGTTTATTGGATACTAGGAATGGACCAGATTAGAAAAGGAAACGTAGACAGAGGGATTGAATACTTAAATAAGTTATCCTCAGACAGCAATAACAGAGAAAAAGCTGATGACGTAATAAGTAAGTTAGGTCAAGACTAAAGCTCAACATTTGCGAAAGCAAAAACCACACTCTCTAAAATACCAAGTAGCCCTATACCGCACGCATAGGACTACTCGAGAAAAGCTGAAATGATAAAAACTCTACTATCGGTATAATGGTCTTTACGAGGTTATACAGATAGTAGACAGTAGAGTAAAATTTCTTGTGTCTTAAAAAACGGAGTTGTAATCAAGGAAGTAAATCAACCTTACGGAAAGACTGTTCGTCTGAGGAAGGCGCGATAGATCTTTCAATCCACTTCCGTATCCTAGGTCACGGTAATTGATATCCTGGTCATTGTCTCCTCCAGAAATATTGTTCTTCCATACAACGAAAATATCACTACCTGGAGCGAATCTCCATCTGTACTCAAGGTCTACGTTAAAGGCATTGAAAGACTGATCATGGAAGCCATCATATTCTGAATTAAGCAATTCTCCTTGCTGGCCCAGCATGTGGTATGAATCATAAGCGACACTTGTCCAGTAATGTCTGACACGACCCATAAGTCCCATCTTATCATTAAAGGTGTAATTGAGACCCAGTTCATTGATAACTATCTTCTGATCTCTGATGCCCATAAATATATCACCGCCATCATTGTTTACGAAACCAACGTCATTATTGCTGTTGATTAATTCCGCTTCAAGCTCGACGGAAAACTTATTGTTGAATCTCATCCTAGGCTCAACAGAAAAATAGGTTTCGTATCTACCTTCTTGACCGTAGGTAGTAACATCACCCACGACCTCTATGCGGAATGGTTTTCTATGGTCTGTACCTACATAAATTCCTGTATTAAAGTTACTCGGCACTTCTAGGAACCTACCGAAAGCACGTGGTTCGAAATAATCATTTCCATCCAGATTGTAATTGAACCACATATTATAATTCCAGTTGTTCTTAGCTTGAACCCAGAATCCTCCATTGAATCCTAAGCTACTATACGCAGCTGGCTCTACAACACTTCTGTAGTTGATGTTACCCCAGAAGTTTCCTCTCTGGAATGGACCGAAATCGTTGTACATAGAATAGGAAACATTGGCTCCTACCCATCGTTGGTTGTTTCTCCATAAGAATCCTAGATCGGTAGGATCATAGTCCGGACTGATTTCTTCATATCCTATCGACGAAGTAAAGTTTCCTGATAACTTCCTTAGTCCTAAATTGTACTTATAGCCCAGCACATTGTCAGCATCTGGGTTGAGTATCTGAGAAAGGGTTGCTCCTCCGTTGACACCATAAGATTGTGCTTTGTTCTTAAGGTCGAAAGTCGTCCTTGTAACATTGGACTTGTGGAAAAGGTTGCCTTGTCTCCAGACGCTGGCGTTACTAAGTGATACAGAAGAATTATTGGCAAGGGTCTGATCGAGTACAACTACATTGTAGTTAGAAAACGGCGAAGTAATTGCTTCCCTTCTGTTGCCTGTTTCATTGTTTAAAATAGTAGCACTTGTTTCTTTACTTATTGCATTAAATACGCCTATCCCTAATCCTCCTGAAGTTCTTCCTGAAACCTTCGTTGCGTTATACAACTGCGATGTCCCTGGATTATCTATGACTTCTTCTGTCTCGGATAAGTCTCCATATACATTCCATCTTCCGATGGGGCTTCCTCCTACTCTCCTAGAGTAAAATAAATCATCTTGATTAAACAGCTCTAGTCCTTCTGTGAAAAAAGGTCTGTTTTCATCGAACCTCACCTCGAATGGCGACAGATTCAAGACCACATCATCACTTCTTACCTGGCCGAAATCCGGGATCAGTGTCATGTCGAGAGTAAATGCATCGTTGATACCATACTTGATATCCATCCCTCCGTTATAGGAGTAACCGGTAGATCCTGAGCCATCCACAGATGGGTCATTGAAATTCTGAGCATACAACGATAGATATGGAAGCAACGACAATCGGACTGGTGGCTTGATGTTCTCAATCCCATCTATGATTCCGAATTGTGTAATGAATCCTTGTACAGTCGGGTCAAACTGGTTCCAAGATGCTTTCTCATTGCGATTGGCTATGCTTCGCATAAAATTAGCCTTCCAGAGCTGCTTAGGTGTATTAGCGAATCGGATGGCAGAATATGGAATCGCAACTTCCGCAATCCAGAAATCGTCATAAACCTTAGTGGCAGAATTCCAGACGGCATCCCAGTTCTGGTCTTCTCCGTTAGAAGTCATCCGAGCGTCGAATTGCACACCCGTTATGGCTACTATAAACTCAAATGCATCATTCGCATTGGCATAAGGGTCGATGGCCATTCCGAACCAATCGGTATTACCGATATCGTCTCTCTGGGTCAATTCCATAGCCAGGCTGTCCCTATTTTTAAAATACATCTTAGCTAAGACATAAAGTGCGTCATCATCGTATAAAACTTTCACTTCTGTGTCTTCAGATGCTGGGTCACCCGCATTGGGTTGCCATTTAATAAATCCATCTACCATAGGAGCGTTCTCCCAGTCTGGATCGGTGTAGTCTCCATCGATCTTAATCTTATCGGTGGTTCTCTGAGTGGTGATTACGTTTTGTGCGTGTGCTTGCCAAATCAGGCAAAAAAACAAAAGGGTGGTTACGAAGGTTTTCATCTTTTTAGTAGAACTTGGTGGTTAATAATCAGCGTACGTAAAGAAAGACTTTCTAGTTTTCGAATAGTTGCATTCTGGATAAGAAAGTTTTAAGATTTCCTTAGATATATATTATCATATGTGGCTTCCAGAAAGATGGAAGGCCCACCGTTATTCATAGTAGCAACCACATTGTTGCCATGAGGTGTATTTCTAAATTTTTTATGCTCTTTTTTATGAAGATCCATATCGGTAAATATTTCTCCGTATGAAGTGGTCAATTTCAAGTCAGCGTTGACACTTGTCGGAATCGATAGATCTACGAATCCATAGGTAGACTGAATCTTTACATCATCCTTCCATCCTAGATTGTTGACAACCGTTACATCACCATAAGTGGCCTCGACGCGCTTCAAGTTAGAAGCTTGTTTTATTTCTACATCTCCGTATAAGGTCTCAACGTAAACCTTTACGCCTTTAGGTAGAGATAGTTCTAACGTCACGTCTATACTAGTAGAATAACAATCCCACCTATCCCCTGCTTTCTTCATTTCATCCACTTTATCTTTTTTCACAACTTTATTGCTTCCTTCATCACAACCCAGTATTATGTATTCCAGTTCTTCTTGATTGATAGAAGCTGCAAGTGTGAATTCTGAACCAGATTCTCGCGTGACCACTGAATATTTCTCATTTTCCAGTCCCTGGTTGATGGATACCTTTTTAGTAAGGGTGATTTCGTTTTTACTTGATTCTGTAAGGACTAGATCTCCATATTCCAGATCAATCCGTACATTTTTAAGTTTGGAATCCACAGGGAAGGTTTCTGTAGACTGGCTATGCAGGGTTACGCTTGCGCAAATGATTGCTAGTATAATTAAGAGTCTCATGGTTATTTATTTTAGATATAGGTCTGAAGCTGTGATAGATGTCAGCTTCTATCAATTAAGGAAAGGTATT
>CAZFJO010000089.1:0-6847 GCA_964518915.1 uncultured Saprospiraceae bacterium | reverse complement strand
ATATAGGTCTGAAGCTGTGATAGATGTCAGCTTCTATCAATTAAGGAAAGGTATTACGTTTTAGGTTGTGTGAGAAGAACAGAAAAAGAGCCATTTCTTCTTTCTGTTCTTCTGAAGATTGTCGGTTAGTTTTTTCTAAGGTATACGTTGTCGTAATTAGACTTGAGTGTTACATCAACTCCGCCACCGTTGACGGTTCCATTGACACGGGTACTTGAAATTCTTTTCAACCCATTACTCTCTTCTACCTTGATATCAACATCACTAAATATGTCTCCATATGGAGTCCTTATGCTTACTTCATAGCTAGAAGCAGATGGAAAGGAAGCGTCTACATGATCATAAACCGAATTAAGAGATATAGACCCGGCCTGAGAAAGGCTAGAAAATTCTGCATCTATGCTTCCATAGACGGACTTAACCGCCATGGGCCCAGACACATTTATCAACTTGAGGCTATTATAGGTGGCAGAAATCTCAATCTCTCCTTGGACACCATCTATGGTTACATCATCGCCATTAAACGTACCGTGTGTATAATATACACCCATGTTCCTAGGCAACTTGATCGTGATGTCACAATCACAATTGCTTGATATCTGCTGTACGGAAAGATCTTGTCCATCTTTCTTTACATAAAGTCCCATACCTGTATTGTCATCTAATCCTGCTGAATTAAATCGTTTTAATCCCGCTGCTCTTTCATCTACTTTGTCAGATTTACTGCTATGAGGAGTGGAAAAAATAACTTCATTTCCGTCGTAAGCTGTAACACTGACCTGGTGAACATCATAAATTTTAATCATGCCTGTGTTGTGGGCAATTTTATAGTCTTCCTGGCTGTATCCAGCCACAAGAATAAAAGCGAATAGTATCGTAAATAAATTTTTCATAATTATAATATTGTATGTAATCGATCTTCTATAAAGAAGAAATCTTATCGTTATTTAATAGGTGGTTTAAAATATGTGAAGGAAGAAGTGTGTTCTCTATTTCTTTCCTTCAATCAGTAAGTAATACTTATGAGCGCTACAATGGTTACTTATCTGAGGTTTTTTTTCTGTGATCTTTATACTTTTATATAGATCCTGTTGCCTCTATAGTGGGCTTAGAAAACATTTAAATCTGATTCAACTTATGCTTGGCTCTATGGGCTTCATCCTTGATGTATACAGGACTTGTTTCATCTTCTATGATATTGTCCAGAACCGAACCCGCTCTTTCTTCTTTCAATTCTGCTAGTCCCTGGATAAGTGCAATCTTAACGAATGCATCTTCTTCCACTTTTAGTTGCTCTATCATTTCACTCTTGACCTTAGGTGTACCTCCTATATCCACAAGGGCTTCTACAGCGGCTAATCTTACATTGGCGCTTTCATCTTCCGCCATGATTTTAAGCAGTTGATCCACAACTTGGGGGTCTGGTTCAGCTAGGTCATAAGATACATTGACAGCCTGGATTCTATCTGAGACCGATTCCTCCTTCATCAGTGTATTGACTTTTTCCCTCATCGAAACAAGTTCGTTGTCTTTAGAAGATATGATGTCATTCTTAGCATAATTCAGTCCGAAGAGGACACCTACAGTTACCAGTATCGCAACGGAAGCTGCGTAACCGAGTATCTTGTAAGATCTACGCGGCATCGCTACCACTTTACTTTCTTCTTCCAACTGTGTTTCAAGAAAGGCATCGAATCTATTCTGAAGGTTTTCGGAAGGATTCTCAAGAGGCATCTCCAGCATCGTATCCTCTAAGTCCTTATACTCAGATAAGAGGGTCTTCATCTCTGGATCTAGCGCGATGGCTTCTTCTATTCTACTGTTCTCTTCTGGAGACAGTGTTCCACTGAGGTAATCAATTATCTTTTCTTCTTTATCCTTCATGATTCTGGTTTAAAAAAGCACTTTTTAATGATTTCATGGCTCTGTGCACCTTGACCTTCAAGGCACTTTCTGAGCATCCTAAAATTTCAGCGATCTGCACATACTTCATCTCTTCATACTTAGACAAGTAGATTACTTGCTTCTGTTCATCTGTAAGTGTAGCCATCGCCTTATATAGGTGGTTGTATTTTTCTTTAGAGAGGATATGGCTATCAGCAGTATCAGAAGAAACAGCCTCTACATGTTCAAGGCCAGAGAAATTGTTCTTAGCATTTTTCTTGAAATAATCAATCTTCACATTACTTGCTATGCGGTATATCCATGCTTTAAATGGGTAGCTATCTTTATAGCTGTTCCTGTATTTTATTGCTCGCTCAAATGCCGTCTGCGTCAAATCTTCGCTTTGGCTTTTATCTAGACCGGTGCGCCTGAAGTAATTGTAGATTCTTACGTGGTATCTATTCCACAGTTCCGACATTTCCTTCAGATGTCCATCTCGTACATCGTTCATCAACTTTTCGTCCGTCAGCATTTCGTTTGGGTTGCTATTAGAAAGTTTACGGTGAATAATACTGAGCAACCTTCAGAAGGTTACACAAGTGTGAAATATTTTTAAAAATAGTGGAAAAATTCTTGAATAGGGTAATAACCAACTTACCTTGACATGCATACTACATAACGCATTAACATATCCTATGAAAATCGCAATCGCACAGATATCCCCCATTTGGCTAGACCGAGAAAAGACACTTGCTAAGGTCATCGATTATACCCATCAAGCCGCTCAGCAAGGAGCTTCTCTGGTATGCTTCAGTGAAACACTCATCCCTGGTTATCCATTCTGGGTAGAACTTACAGACGGCGCTCGATTCAATGATGAAAAACAGAAAAAACTATTTGCCCATTACCTGCGAGAAGGGGTATGTATTACGGATGGTGATTTAGACAATCTCTGTAAAGCTGCTAAGCAGAATAACATAGCTATCTATGTCGGTGTGGCTGAAAGAGCCATGGATCGTGGAGGTCACAGCATATATTGCTCTCTGGTTTATATAGATCAATCTGGGAATATACAATCATCCCATAGAAAATTGATGCCTACCTATGAAGAGCGGATGGTATGGTCTATCGGAGATGGAAATGGTCTCGTCACACACAAACTTGAGGAATTTACTGTCGGAGGTCTCAATTGCTGGGAGAACTGGATGCCGATGCCTAGGGCAGCGCTCTACGCACAAGGAGAAAACCTCCATGTTTCTGTATGGCCTGGGAATGTAAGGAACACAGAATACCTCACAAGACACATAGCCGTGGAGTCTAGATCATACGTAATCTCTGCGAGCTCTTACCTAAGACGAGAAGACATCCCTGCGCATATACCCTATCGAGATGAGATTTACAACAATGCTTCAGAAGTTATGTGTAATGGAGGTTCCTGTATAGCTGCTCCAGATGGAACATGGGTCGTAGAACCTGTCGCTAATCAAGAGAAACTGATCGTTGCAGACATTGATCTTAATACCGTATATGAAGAAAGGCATAACTTCGACCCGTCGTCGCATTACAGTAGACCAGACGTACTGCAATTGACCATCAACAGAGAAAGACAATCTGTACTGAAAGAAAAATAATCCTTGATTCATTAAAAGCACCGACTATGGCTGGCGTATCTAAATCTACATTTTCATACTTAAAAAAACTCGGCAAGAATAATAACCGCCCTTGGTTTCAAGACAACAAGCCAAGCTATGAAGCTGCACTTGCGGACGTAAAAGCTTGTGTCGCCGATATTGAAAAAAAGTTGTCTAAAATAGACGAAATCGAAAAAGTAAAAATCTTCCGCATCTACCGAGACGTAAGATTTTCTAAGGATAAGACACCTTATAAAACCAATTTCGGCATAGGATTTACCCGTGCAGGAAAAGAAAGAAGAGGTGGATTTTTCGTCAATATTGCTCCGGGAGAATCATTCATCGGTGGCGGATTCTGGGGACCCAATCCAGCAGACCTCTTGAGAATCAGAAAAGAAATGGAGATGGATGATAAACCGATGAGGAAGATATTAAAGTCTGCGGGTGTAAAAAAATACTTCGGAGGACTGAGAGGAGAAGAAGTAAAAACATCACCTAAGGGTTTCGACAAAGACCACCCCAATATTGACTTGATTAAGAAAAAACAATTCCTACTTGGGAGAGACATAACCGAGAGTGAGGTGACCTCAGAAAAATTTTCTGATGAAGTAATAAAAACCTATAAGGCCTTATTGCCATTCTACAATTATATGTCGGAGGTGCTGACTACGGATATCAATGGGGCTCCTGTGTGAGTTATAATTTAGAGATTAACTGCCGTATCCTCTCATCTTTCTTTCCTCTTGTGCCATTTTCCTTAATCGCTCTACCGCTTTAGGATCGTTTTTATCTTTCCAAGCAGGAAGAACAGGCACTCCCCAATTGGGTTCTCCTAATTTAGCTTTGTCATTATTCAATCTCATTTCTTCTGCTAACAATTCTTCCATTAAATCAAGTTGCTCTTTATAATCTTCTTTTTCCGCAAGATTGATTGTTTCAAATGGGTCATTATCGAGATCAAACAATTGAGTTTTCATCTTACCCTCTACATTGTACTTAATGATTTTCCATCGGTCATTTCTTGCGGCTCTTTGAAAATTCTTATATGCAAAAAACATACTTTCTCGATTGAAGTTAGTTGATCGAGAAAGGGAAGGTTTCAAACTTTTTCCTTCTACAGTAGCAGGAGTATTTATAGCTGCGTAATCGCAAAACGTCGGATACAAATCTTGCAAATAAGTCAAGGCTTCCACTTTTTCACCTGCTTCAATTCCTGGGCCCTTAAAGATCAATGGAACTTTAATACTGTGCTCGTATAAATTTTGTTTTCCCATCAATCCATGCTGGCCTACGGCTAGTCCATTGTCTGAAGAAAACACAACAATTGTATTGTCAGCTAATCCCTTGTCTTCTAAAGTTTTTAATATCCGCCCTATGTGTTCATCCAAATGGGTTATCATAGCATAGTATGCTTTGATATTAGCAACCACCTCACTAGAAGTTCTAGGATGAGCTGCAAGCCATTCATCGCGAATGTCTAATTCTCCATTATCGAAAGGGTGTTCCGTCATGAAATTCTGCGGGACCTGAACATCGATATCATCATACATATCCAAGTAAGCTTGCGGCATTTCACGTGGATCATGAGGAGCTCTAAAAGAGACATTCATATAAAATGGATATTCTCCATCATAGCTTTCTAAAAAATCTATAGCTGCATCTGCATAAAGTTCTGAAGAGTGCTTACTTGATAATGGATTCTGTGTGGTATCGTCGTATTTTTTTTCAGCATTATACTCCCAGTTTGGGGCACCGTAATGACTATGCATTCCACCAAAAAATATTTTACCTCCATCTGTAAAACTTCTACTAAATGCATCTCTTCCATTGTGCCACTTACCCACGTGATAGTTGTGATAACCTGCCTTTTCCAATGTCTTTGGGACGGTCACAAATGCAGGGTCTATCGTTTGTCCCGTAGGATCCAAATTAAATAAATACCTTCCTGTCATCACCATGGCACGACTAGGGGAACAAACGGCTCCATTCATCGCTCCCATAATATAGGTGTTAACAAAGGTGGTTCCTTCTTTCACTAATTGATCTAGGTTAGGTGTAATCACCTCTGAATTTCCTAAGGCGTTAATGGTAGAACTTCGTTGGTCATCAGCAAAAAGAAATAGAATGTTAGGTTTATTTTCTACCTCTTCATTTAGTGTTTTACGGCTATCCGGATTACAAGCAACAATAAGCATAAGGCAGATTAACACTGTCCATATAGAATGATTATTTAATTTCATAGTTTTTCCTATTTCTGGATCCTAGAATCAACTTACTTCTTAGTCTTGATTGTCAACTTATGAGGCTCTTGGTTTCTAACAACTACAATATCAATTTTCTCTTTCCAGATATATTTTTGATAGACATCCATCAAGCCTAAAATATCAGCAACTTCCCCATCATCATATTGAATAATAACATCTCCTGGTTGCAGTCCTGTCTTAGAAATTATGCTTTCGTCTTCAATATCTAAAAGTACAACGCCTGCAGTTTCCTTCAGCCCTGCTGCGGACCGCTCTGCCATTGTAGTGATTGTTTTGATAGTCGCTCCCATCCAATCTAAGGTCATTTCTTTCGTATCTGCATTTACAATTCCCCATAGTTCAGGTATTGGGGGAGTTTTAGCAATTGCTTTAAGTTCAGGTTTTTTCACACCGAAATCATCCATATCGATGTTCTTAAAGCCAATTTTAAAAGCTGGAGAATCTTCTTCTAACCTATAATCGCCTTTCTTAGAATCAACAAAAAGAGGGTCACCAAAAGTGCTGTTTTTATCCACTCCTTTTTCTTGTTCCTTTCGTAAAGCCCCCTCACTTGGGAATAAATTGTAATCTACTTCTTTTCCCCATTCTTGTAAAAAGATGTTTTTGTGGTTTCCCATTACTATATTCCTGCGGAATATATCTCCATTGTCTTTAAACCAGACATGTGGATGAAACCCGTTATTAAGCGTTATGTTGTTTTCAACCGTCCGATGAAACCCTTCTCTCAATTTAATGCCACCATTAAGACAGATGTTATTGTATATGTGATAATTGGTCGAACCATCATCTAAATCAATATCCCAACCATGGTCACATCTGAATCTATTATTTCTAATAACTGTCGTATCTATCGCATCCCATAACACCATTTCGGGTCTGAGGGCAACAATAGAATCCATTGTCGCTCTTACTGGATGCCAGAACCGATCTCTTCCCCAAGAGTTAAATGCACCGTGGTCTCCAGACTCTAATACCGTATCAAAGACATCGTTGTATTCTAACAAATGCCCACCCCAAGTACCTTCACTTATATTAATACCTGCTCGAGGTACTTCATAAATACTATTA
>CAZFJO010000088.1:2712-13127 GCA_964518915.1 uncultured Saprospiraceae bacterium | reverse complement strand
TCTTCTTTAAAGGGTTGCATTATCGATCGTATACCTTAAAGGTATAATTATAAGGGTTTTTTTCATCAGGCTCATGAGATTCTGAAGATTTCAAGGTCCATTTATCCCACTGTATGGTAGGAAAGAAAACATCTCCATCCACTTTCAAGTCAACTTCAGTGATGTAGATTCGATCCCAGAGATCAATGGATTGTTCATATATCGTTCCTCCTCCTATTATAAAACACTCGTCTTCTCCATTGTCGTGAGCCATAGATAAGGAATCTTCTATGCTGTGGGCAATAAGACAATTAGATGAAATAAAATATGGATCTCGGGTAACAATTATATTGGTCCTTTTCGGTAGTGGCTTCCCTATTGACTGGTAACATTTTCTTCCCATAATGATGCTATGACCTAGTGTGATTTTCTTAAAGTACTTGAGGTCAGCAGGAAGATACCATGGAATGTCATTGTCTTTTCCTATGACATTATCTTGAGCGACGGCGACGATGGTGGAAATGATCATTGAAGGGTGTTTAGCAGCGATGAAGATATCATTTTTTCTTCCATCCATTTTTTCTGCGGGCTTATCTCTCTTTTTAAGTATTTTTCAATAACTAGACCAGCAATGGGTGCTGCGTATGTTGCTCCCCATCCTCCATTTTCTACATAAACGGCTATTGCAATCTTAGGGTTTTCTTTCGGAGCGAATGCAACGAATACACTATGATCTTCACCATGTGGATTCTGAGAAGTTCCTGTTTTACCACATACAGAAATATCAGCAACAGCTGCACTGGTCGAAGTTCCTCTGAGCACAGCTAGTTCCATTCCATCTATAACAGGTGTAAAGTGATTTTCAGAAATTCCTGTTGTGTTCCTTAGACGATATTTTTCTTGTATGGGTTTTCCTGAAGTAAGGTGTTTTTTTATGAAATGAGGTTTTATGTAATAACCCCGATTCGCAATAGCTGCTGCAAGATTAGCCATCTGCAGTGTCGTAAATTCGAATTCTCCTTGCCCTATTCCTAGAGAAAGTACCCATTCTGGTTTCCAACCGTTTATTTCTTTCTTATGTACCTCGTTAAAGTGACTTCCATAAGGTAGGTAACCTTCGTTTTCAAACGTATAATCTACGCCTAATTTATCTCCTAGACCAAATCTTTTTAGAGCTTCCATAAGTGTGTCCATAGCCTCCGGGTAATTATCGAAATTGTCGTCTCTTAGAAACTCATTGAGCAACTGATAATAATATACGTTACAAGAATGCTGAAGTGCTTGAGAAACATTTCTTGCCGAAACATGATCGTGACATTTTTGCTTAGTAGGGGCATACACTCCATTGCAATTTATGTATCGATTGGCTCTTAAGATTCCTTTCTCTAAGGCAATAAGAGATAAGATAGGTTTAAAGACAGAACCTGGAGGATATTTCGCGGTAACAGATCTATTAATCATCGGTCTATTAAGCGTGTCACCTTGTAACACTCTGAAAATAGAGTCTCTGTTTCTAGAAAAAGTAAGGTCATTAGGATTGTAGTTAGGTGCACTGACCATAGTGAGAATTTCACCTGTAGATGGTTCTAGTGCAACAATCGCACCTCGCTTATTCTGTAACAACTTCTCTGCATAGCGTTGTAAATCAAGGTCTATGGATAGTTGTATGTCTTCACCAGAGACAGCAGTGCTATCTAGAGCGCCTCCGTTATACTGTTCTACATCTCTACCTAAGTTGTCTTTTAGCATATAAGAAACACCTTTCTTGCCTCTTAGAATATCTTCATATACTTTCTCAAGGCCACTTACTCCATGGATATCTCCAGGGGCATAAGTACCATCTGCTTGTTCTATATCTTGTGTATTAACTTCACTGAGATACCCTAGCATATGAGCGCCACTCTCATGAGGATAGAACCGAATATTTCTCATTACTGGGTAAAACCCAGGAAAAAGATGCAAGTGCTCTTGAAAAGAAGCATACTGGCTAGGTGAAATTTTATTGATAAAAATGAAAGGTTTAGCTTTAGAAAACCTTCCTCCCCATCGATTAGGAAACTTAGAATTGTATTCTTCTTCTGAAATATTGAGTAATTGACAAAACAGGGGTACATCCATGTTTTCGTCAATGTTGTTATATATCACTTCAAGATCATAGATGGGATTATTAGCAACAATTAATTCATTGTTTCTGTCGAACATCATGCCTCTTGCTGGATAATTGGTGTTTTTAGCAAGGGTGGTTCTTTCTGCTTGGTCCCTATATGAACTATCGATTATCTGGATGTGTGCTGCCTTCATCAATAGGAGAGATGAGCAGACAACGAAGAATAGGATTATATATTTCTGTCTATGTAAAGATTTGTCATCCATGTTTATATCCTGTTTCTTATAATCATCTGACTTAAATACAATAGAATAAATGAAACAGTAAAAGAAAATATTGTATTCATTATTATTTCAAAGATAAATACAAAAGAGAAAGCTTCTACAGAAAAGTAGAAAAAGGTATGAATTGCCATAAGTATCCCGAGATACGTAGCGAACCATGTAGGACCCATGATGCTTAGTGTAGGGCTTTTATCGTTGTCGTAACCTCCATAAGGCTCCATAAGTTTAAGAATAATACCTCTAGCATAAGCGGTGAAAACAAGTGTAGCCGCATGGATTCCTAGACTCTCATAAAACAAATCAATACAGAATCCCATAATGAAAGCTAGAATAAGGACGACTTCTCTAGGTGTTCGGAAAGGGAGCAATAGAATAAAAATAGGGTATACAATAAAGTGTATAAACCCGAAACTACCTCCATCAAATGTTATTCTCCTCAAAACCAAGCTCTGTAAAAGAACCAGGACAATAAATCTAATTAGGTTGATTGTAACTACTCTATTCATTAATCAAGGTGTTACGTAAAGAATCAATTTCTGCCTTTAAGGTATTATCGATTACATATACATTTTCAATACTACTTAAGTCGTAGTGTAATTTTACATCAATGTTATAATTGCCACTCCCTTCATCGCTAAAGGAAAAATTAGAGATTGTTCCTATAGGCAGATTTTTAGGAAAAATAGCAGAATACCCACTGGTTACGATACTGTCGCCTACCGCAATCCTGGCATGTCTCGGTATGCCTTCAAGTTTCATATTCATGGGGTTCATTGATTTCCAGACAAGGTTCCCGAAGTAGTTTTTACTTTTTATGGTACAGCTTGTACGAGATAAGCTATTATTCAGCGGCAACACAGTAGCGTAATTGTTAGATACATTTTTTATGATGCCTACAACTCCGTAAGGAGATATAACACCCATGTTGCGTTGTATGTCATTATTCTTACCGGCACATATGCTGAAATAGTTGTTCCTTAAGTTGAGTGTTTTACTGCAGATTTTAGCAGGACTTATAATGTACTGAGCATAAGTACTATCTGCGTGTTCTAGAGTAGGGCTTGAATCACTATTGATCAATTGTTGTATCAATGATGCATTCTCACTTGATAAACTATCGGTGATTTTCTTAAGCTTTAGGTAGTCATTGATTTCCGTTACTTCTTGATTCATTTTCCCGATAAAAAGCCTAGAAGAGTTGAAGTAAATGTCTCTCTGGCTGTTGTTAAAATTAATTATCAGGTAGAAGCAGAGAATCTGCAGCCCTATGAAGATGAAGTGAACCCCGTTCTTTAATAAAAGCAACAATAAGTTCCTCATGGTTCATTATCTAGATGCTACGGCGGTCAATTAAGAAAGAATACCTATCAGTGTTCTTTAAGGCTATCCCTGTTCCTCGAACTACAGCTCTTAAAGGATCTTCTGCAACATGAACATTGAGTTTTGTCTTAGAAGAAACCCTTCTAGCTAGCCCTCTTAGTAAGGCTCCACCACCTGTTAAGTATATACCTGTTTTGTATATATCTGAAGCGAGTTCAGGTGGTGTATCTTCAAGTGCTTTAAGCACAGCTTCTTCGATCTTAGCTATTGACTTGTCTAGTGCTTCAGCCGTTTCAGTATGATTGGTATAAACCTGCTTAGGGATTCCAGTAAGAAGATCTCTTCCATTTACTGCAAATTTTTCTGGAGGGTTCTGAAGGTCTACAGAGGCAGCTCCTACATGGATTTTAATCTGCTCAGCTGTTCTTTCTCCTATAAGTAGGTTGTGCTTTCTCTTCATGTAGTCGATGATATCCATAGTGAATTCATCACCCGCTGTTCTTATACTCTGGTCCGTGACAATACCTGATAAGGCAATAACAGCAATTTCTGTCGTTCCACCTCCTATGTCGATAACCATGTTTCCTACAGGTTCTTCTACATCTAAACCTATACCCAGCGCAGCAGCCATAGGCTCATGGATAAGGTAGGTTTCTTTAGAATCAACATGGTCTGCCGAATCGAAAACTGCTCTTTTTTCAACCTCTGTTATACCGGAAGGTATACAGATCACCATTTTTAAGTGCGTAAAAAACCTACGCTTATCACCTATTAAGTTGATCAAGCCTTGAATAAGTGCTTCCGCAGCTTGAAAATCTGCGATTACACCATCTTTCAGGGGTCTTATTGTTTTTATGTTTTCGTGGGTTTTCTCATGCATCTGCATGGCCTTGTTGCCCACGGCTATGATTTCGTTGGTAAATCTATTTATGGCGACAATACTGGGTTCATCCACAACTACTTTATCATCTTGGATGATAAGTGTATTGGCAGTTCCTAGATCGACAGCTAATTCTTGTGTAAAAAAGCTGAAAAACTTCATTATTTTACTTTTGTCTTATAGTGATCAATGTTAACCTATAAAGTAGTTGGTCTTCCGACCAAACAATATATAGTATGAAAAATCATGCCATATTTAATATGTTTTAGAAAACACATAAAACATGTTCAGATTCTCTGAAAATAAAGCTCATGGGAAGGAGCACTGAATAAATGCGATTGTAACAATAAGAGGCCAAAGGTAGGCTATTTTTCCCTATTGCAGTCATCTATACTCTAGGAAACTATAACGGTATTTAAATCTTCTTGATTCAAGTATTTTATAGCCAATTTTCGGATACTCTCAGGTGATGCTGATTTAATTTCTTCTATGACCTTGATCCCATCATCTGAATCCATGCCACTTAAGATGAGTGACTTAACCCACTTAATAGACCTAAAAGGGCCATCAAGCATATTGAGGATATTTCCAGCGATGTAATTCTTTACCATTTCTAATTCCTCTTTCTGGACCAGTTCTGTTTTTAATAGATTTATTTCCTGATGTATAGATTCTAGTGTATCCTTAATGTTTTTATGGGCGACTTCGCATGAGATGTAGAAATGTCCATCGAATCTCATGTTGTCTATAAAACTTGAAATATTATAGGTTAAGCCTTTTTCTTCTCGAATTTCTTTCATCAACCTTGATCCGAAGAATCCTCCTAAAATGGTATTTAATACTATCCACAAGGGATAATCTGAATGATTTTTAGGGAAAAGCTTTTTACCTAAGATAATTGCGGATTGACTAGGAGCTCCTAATGAAATGGATTTTTCTTTTCCTGGAAAAGGCGTAACTGATTCTATATATGGTTGTACCTCAATTTTATTCTGTCGGTGAGAAAACAAGTCATCAATTGACTTTCGCATCTTATCTGTTATGTTCCCTGAAAGGAAAATAAAACAATTATTAACGCCAAAATTAGATTTATAATGGCTCTTTATTTCTGGAATTGTTACGGAGTTGTATAATTCTGTATTGCTGTTAAAGCCATAGGGGTGATCCGAGCCAAAAATATCCTCGGTAAACTCTCGATAGGCAACCACATCATTTTTTCTTAATTCAATATTGAGATTCGCTTTATTCCTTTTCTTATATTTTTCAAGATCTTCTGGATTGAAAGTCGGCTCATGTATGATTTCAGAAAGAATCGGTACTAATTCTGAAGAAAATTTATTCAGGCCATATATGGCATGAGAAGACTGGTCCATAGTGGCCTTGGTGCTTAGAGATGCGCCGTAAAAGTCAATCTTGCTTGCGAGTTCTTTAGAAGACAAGTTTTTAGTTGCTTCTTTCATTATCGATGTTGTAACCCTGTTTACAAGTCTTTTAGGTTCTTGTATACGTCCGCCTTGATGGACAACATCGATTTTAAATACCTCGTTTTTCCCGCTGATGACTTCATATACGGGAATGCCATTAGTCAGATTCCATTTTAGAATCTCAGGCTTTTTAATGTTTAGGTTTTCCCTTATTTCAGGACCTCTTGATCTGCTATATGCCATTAACCTTCTGTAATAATAGAGCAAAGATAGACCTTCATATTGATTAGAAGCAATAACATTCTGTGTCATTTCTACTTCTCTAGTCGAGATAGATTTATTAATCGTGTCAGAAGTCCTAGGAAAAAACCATATATAGGTTATTTTTACATCCTTAATTTACTCGGGAGTCATAGGAATCCCATTGTATGTGAAAATCAACTTTAGTAATCGTTCTCTGTTCGGTATAACCTAATAAGTCTTAAGATTAGAGAATAGTTATTTACTGACTTCCTTATATATTGAGGCCATATTACTATTATTGCGGGATAAGTATCGCACAATTAAATTTTAATGCACATGAAATTTGATGTTTCTTCTTCAGAATTACTCAGCGTTTTACAGGTAGCAAGTGGATCTATCAACCCTAATCCAGTATTGCCTATTCTTGAAGATTTTCTATTCGACTTGAAGGACAACAATCTTACCATTACGGCAACAGATTTAGAAACCTCTATTATTTCAAGTATAGAAGTTCTTTCAGCAGATGATGGAAAAATTGCTGTTCCAGCTAGGATATTGCTGGATACCTTAAAAGCACTTCCAGATCAGCCGATCACATTTACGCTGGATGAAGAAACCAATGGGATTACCATAAAATCAAGTTATGGAGAATATAAGTTAGCTGGAGATAGCCCGGCTGATTTCCCAGAGATTCCAGAAGAAAAAGACATTACTTCAATCACGTTGCCTGGAGATTCGTTACACAAGGCCATAACGAAAACTATTTTTGCGGTAAGCAATGATGAACTTAGGTTATCAATGACAGGGGTCTATGCTCAAGTGGATTTCAATAAAATAATTTTTGTAGCAACCGATGCACATAAGTTAGTAAAGTATACTTTCGGAAATATCAGCTCTGAATCAACTTCTTCATTCATCATTCCTAAGAAGGGATTCAATCTGCTTAAGAATGCTACATCAGGAGTTGAAGAAGTTAAGATGAGTTTTAACAAGAAGAATGTTTTCTTCGATTTCAATGAAACGAAGGTAGTCTGCAGGTTAATTGACGCTAAGTATCCAGATTACAATGCAGTTATACCTGTAGACAATCCTAATACACTTGCACTAGGCAGACGAGATTTTCTAAATTCTCTGAAGAGAATAGCAATCTATGCTAATAAGACTACCAACCAAGTTATTCTAAACTTAACCAATGCAAGCTTAACCATTTCTGCACAAGACTTGGATTTTTCTAATGAGGCAACAGAACAACTTTCCTGTGACTATCAGGGTGATCCTATGACCATCGGGTTCAATGCTAAGTTCCTTTTAGAGATGCTTAATGTCTTAGAAGGAGACGATATAGTAATAGAACTATCCACACCTAATAGAGCTGGAATTCTTCTACCATCAGAACAAGAAGAAGGTGAGAACCTCCTTATGCTGGTAATGCCAGTTATGATGAGTAATTAAAATTAAGCTATGAAAATAGGCTTGTTCTTTGGTTCATTTAACCCTATCCACGTAGGGCACTTGATTATTGCACAACACCTTGTAGAACATTCTGATCTAAATCAGGTCTGGATGGTAGTAACACCCCATAATCCACATAAGAAGAAGTCTTCTCTAGCTAAGGACTATGATAGATTACACTTGGTTAATATAGCTATCGGTGATGATCCTAGAATTAAATCTTCAGATATTGAGTTTTCGTTGCCTAAACCTTCCTATACCGTGGATACCCTTACTTATCTTAAAGAAAAGTACAGCAATGATGAATTCGTATTGATTATGGGAGGGGATAATTTATCTACCTTGAATAAGTGGAAAAACTATGAAATCATCCTCGAAAACCATGAGATTTATGTCTACAGAAGACCTTCTTATGACCTAGGAGATCTTCAATTTCATCCTACTGTAAAAATTGTAGATGCACCATTGTTAGAAATTTCTTCAAGTTTTATAAGACAACAGATAAAAAATAAGAAGTCTGTTCGTTACTTAGTAACAGAACCAGTCTATGACTATCTTGATAAAACAGCGATGTATGAGAACTTCTTATCCAAGCAGTAGAAATACTAACAGACAACCCCTTTGCGCTTGGAGCTCGTCTTTTCTATTTTTATTATTGATTTTTTCAACTCAATTGTCAGCACAATTAGATGATGAAATTGGTGATTGGAAATCATACCTACCATTAAACACTGGCCTCTCAGTTGCCCAGAGTGATGATTATATCTATTACAGTACAGAATCTTCACTGATCCAGATTTCTAAAGAAGACAACTCAGTAGTTTTCATTGCTAAAGAAGACGGTCTGAGTGACGCTGGGATTTCATTTATAGAATTCGATCCATTTAATAAACAATTGATCATCGTCTATGAGAATAGCAACATCGATATTTACAATTCAGATGGAGTATTTAATGTTCCTGATATTGAACAGAACACATCGATTATAGGAAGTAAGGCGATAAATGATATATACATTAAAAATGCGCAGCTCATGTACCTTGCTACTGCATTTGGTATAGTTGAGTATAGATTGCAAGGAAGAGAGTTCGGCTCAACCGTATTTACAGATTTTCCTATCACAGGAATATCTGGTCACGGATCTAACTTGTATTCCTCTACTGACGATGGATTGTTTACCATTAATCCTGATGTAAACAGTATTGTTGATTTCAATCAATGGAGATTGCTGGGAGACATGGATGGCTTGCCAGAGATATACGAAGCTTTCTTTCCAGAGGCATTCAATCAGACCTTGTATTTCCATGATGGGATAGAAATATATGCTGACAATGAAGGTCGGTTTTCTTCTATCTATACGGTTGCGTCAGATGAAACAGTTCAATTTATAGAATCAGGCAATCTACACGTACTTGTAGGGTTAAGGACGGCTTCAGGAAGTGAGGTTTTAAAAATTGACTCGGATAACAACATTACTAGGGTAGGTAATGGATGCATAGATAGGGTGAGAGATGCTACTGAGGACGCTCAAGGCAAATTATGGTTTGCCGATAATTTCAGAGAGTTTAGGGTGCTGACAGCAAGTGGAGAATGTGATCGATTTTCATTTAATTCTCCATTAAGCAGTGAGGGAAGTGAAGTGGATATTTTAGATGGAAAAATAGTTGTTGCATCTGGAGGAGTTACGGATGCAGGGGGTGACTTGTTTTCAAGAAACGGAATTTACTTAAATGAAGATGGAAGCTGGGTTAATATAAATGAAAACAATAACGCTGTTTTCAGGGATAACGGATTGCTTAATTTCTATCGTGTTGCATTTAATTCAGAGGAAGGTAAAATCATTTTTGGTACGTTCTGGAATGGTATAGTTGAGTATGATATAGAAACTGGAGAATCGATTTTTTATGATGAAACGAACTCTGCCTTACAACGATCCACTAATGACAATAGGATAAGAATTGCAGATGTTATATACGACGAGGAAGGTAGACTATGGATCTCCAATTTTAACGTGAGTAGGCCTTTAGTCATGCGTGATCAAGAAGGAGAGTGGCACAGCTTTTCTCTAGGAGGAAATATGCGAGTAGGGGACATCGCTATAGATGGAACTGAAAATAAATGGATTGTAATAGGAGGAAATAATGGAGGAGTCTATGTGTTTAATGAAGGAGACGATGTGTCTTCTTCTCAGGACAATTCTGGTTATTTAATCAACATCAATAATAGCGAGTTGACGACAGGTCAGGTATTGACAGCAGAAGCAGATCGAGAAGGAAGAATATGGGTGGGGTCTGTAGAAGGCGTTGTCTTATTCGATTGTGGGTTTGATGCATTTGACAGTGATTGTGTAGGAGTTCGTAGAAGAGTTATTGTTGATTCAATTGTCGGATTTTTACTACAGACAGAAGAGGTTACTTCTATTGAAACTGATGGAGCTGATAGAAAATGGTTCGGAACTAAGAATGGATTGTTTTTACAATCTTCCGATGGAGGACAGCAGATAGCCTTTTTTACGAAAGATAATTCTCCACTTTTAGATAACCAGATTATAGATTTAAAGTTCGATCCAGAAAACGGGCGGCTCTTCATCTTGAGTAATAGAGGCTTACAGTCTATGCGTACTGCGAGTACAGGTGCAAGAAGAACTCACAGCAGCAATGTGTATGCGTTTCCTAATCCAGTGCCTCCAGGGTATAGTGATCCCATAGCTATAAGAGGGCTAGCTC
>CAZFJO010000088.1:0-2612 GCA_964518915.1 uncultured Saprospiraceae bacterium | reverse complement strand
TGAGACATCTCATCCACATTTCCTACGTCACTTGTAAATCCAGTTTTCCCTGAGATATTCACTTCTGGAATTCCACCGATATTACTTGAGATTATAGGTACTTCACAAGCCATAGCTTCTAAGGCGGCCAATCCGAAACTTTCATTAGCTGATGGAAGAATGAATAGATCAGATACGGCCAGTAATTCTTCCACAGCATCTTGTTTTCCTAGGAAGCGAATTTCTGAGCATAATCCTATCTGGCGGCACAGATTTTCTAGATTTATTCTTTCAGGGCCATCTCCTATAAGAAGGAGCTTGGATGGAATTTTAGCTTGAACTTGCTTGAATATTTTTATGACATCTTCTACTCTTTTAACCTTACGGAAATTAGAGGTATGGGCTAGAATTTTTTCGCCATTAGGAGCAATGGCCATTTTAAAATGGTTCTTATCTTCCTTACGGAACCGATTAAAGTCTATAAAATTGTAAATCACCCTGATGTCATTGGTGATATTAAAGGTGTCATATGTCTCTCGTGACAGGTGTCTTGATACTGCGGTTACTCCATCTGAATTATTAATAGTGAATTCTACAACTGGAGAAAATGATTGATCCGCTCCTACAAGAGTAATGTCGGTGCCATGCAAGGTCGTTATAACTGGAATCCTTATTCCTTGGGAAGCAAGAATCTGTTTAGCCATGAAAGCTACAGCGGCATGAGGAATTGCGTAATGGACATGCAGTATATCAAGTTTTTCATATTTTACTACGTCTACAAGTTTGCTTGCCAATGAGGTTTCGTACGGAGAATACTCGAATAGAGGGTACGACATCGAATTTACTTCGTGCAAGTGTATGTTCTCCATAAAAGTAGACAACCTAGGGGGCCTCTTGTAAGAAATAAAGTGTACATGGTGTCCTTTTCTTGCAAGTCCTATTCCTAGTTCTGTCGCTACAACTCCACTTCCACCATAAGTGGGATAACACACAATTCCTATTTTCATGCTTAAGTATATTGAATTATTGATGCTCCTATCGGAACAATTATATGAATAGAGATGGTTAAGTTCATGTTTCTATTCTTTTTTAAAATGAAGTTAACATCGAAATATCTTTACCATAACAGTTCTTATTGTTAAACAATAGTTTACACTTAACTGTTGTCTATCTGGATTATTTATTTATCTAACAGCAATTATGCCTGTATATTCTATTAAGGATTTAGAAAAAATGACTGGGGTGAAAGCTCACACCATAAGAATATGGGAAAAACGTTACAGCATTCTAGAGCCTAAAAGAACCTCTTCTAATATAAGATATTATGAAGATGATGACCTACAGAAGATACTTAATGTTGTTCTTTTAAATAAGAACGGATGGAAAATATCTAAGATTGCAAGCCTATCAGAGCAAGAATTAAGAATTAAAGTTGCAGAGTTTTCAGAAATAGATTCATCTCATGAGATTCATTTGGACGCATTAATGATTTCGATGCTTGAGCTTGATGACTTTAAATTTAACCGTATTCTGGATAAGCACATCGAGTCTAAAGGAATGCTAGATACGATGGAGCAAGTTATATATCCGTTTCTAGATCGACTAGGAAACATGTGGTTTACAGGTTCTATCAGCGGAGCTCATGAAAACTTCGTGAGTTATCTACTCAGAAGAAAGTTGATTGTTTCTATAGACAGTGTTTCTGTATCAAGAAGGTCTAAAAAAGCCATAATATATCTTCCAGAAGGAGAATTGCAAGAATTGACACTGTTGTATCTACACTTGATACTCCTTAGAAACGATGTAAGAGTAATCAATCTCGGACATAATGTTTCCATTAAAGATGTTGTGGATGCTTGTCGCATTATAAAACCTGAAATGGTATTTACATTCTTTAACGATAGCTTTAGTGAAACATCTTTAAGACCATATTTAACTGGATTATCAGAAGAAATCCTTCCATCTAAGTTAATTATTTCGGGATATCAGGTAGCTACACAGAATATTGAGGCGTTTAATAACGTTTCGATACTTAATAATATAAATGAGCTGTCCACAATGCTCACACAATTTGCGAAAGCATAGTCATCCCTAAAAGACTAAAATTAATTTTCAACAAATATTATAACTATGAATCAACTATTAAAATACACTATGATCGGTGTAATGTTTCTCGGGTATACGAGCTGCAAGAAAACACCCGGAGAAAAGGCAGAAGTATCTGACGCTAAGGAAGTAGCTAAGGCTCAGGGCGTAGATTATCAAGTAAATATAGATAATAGCCTGGTATCGTGGGAAGGTGCTAAACCTACGGGCTCTCATACTGGGACACTTGCAGTTTCTGCAGGAAGTGTTTCAGTAAAGGATGGAAAGGTAAGTGCTGGTAATTTCACCCTCGACATGAATAGCATAAATGTTACCGATCTAGAAGGTGGCAAAAAAGCGGGATTAGAAAGTCATCTAAAAGGGATGAAGGATGAAAACGCAGATGATTTCTTCAATGTTAGGAAATTTCCTACAGCGACATTTGAAATTACTAAGGTTACCAACCTTCTTAATGATACAGATGCCAATCATCTTATATATGGTAACTTAACCTTGAAAGGTATCTCTAAGGAAATACAGTTTAAGGC
>CAZFJO010000087.1:0-13243 GCA_964518915.1 uncultured Saprospiraceae bacterium | reverse complement strand
CATATAGATTGGTTACCGTAAACGGAAACTTATATCCTATACCAAATTGCACATAGGGTTCGAGCTTCCAGAATTGTATAGTCGGATATACCCTACCTATAAGATGTGTATGTACGATATGAGAAGTGGTGCTTTCCGTAAAATCAATTCCATTATCGATAAATGAAATCGCATGGCGCCCCATAAAATTATACCCTGCCTCTATGCCATAGAAGAATATGCTGCTAGGCTTAGACTGAATAAGGAAACTCATCTTCCCTCCTGCTCTTAAGCCTCTATGTAATCTACCGAAACGATCTATCGGGTCACTCAAGTCGAAACTTACATCCATGAGCTTAATTTTCGATGGAGATTCATAGACTTCTTCCTGACTAGAAAGATGGCTAGACACAAGTAAAAGTATAATTGTAAATGTTCTTATCATCCTTCCTAATATAGTTCTTTTATTGCCACAAAAAAAGACAATTAACATCTTCATAAGCATAAACGGATATTTTAAACCATAGGTAACACTATATTAGCCTTTTTTAATCAAGTCATGATTTATGAACAAGAAAAACATCAATAGCATATGTGTCGGTGAGATCAGACACGAAACCACCACACAACCCCATCAATTGCCATTGTATGCGACTTCATCATTCGCCTTGAAGACCGTAGAAGAAGGCATAGATATATTTACAGGAAAGACGGAAGGCCATGTCTATTCTAGGTATGGAAATCCTACTGTAGATATCGTTGCTCAGAAGATTGCTATGCTAGAGGGTTATGACCTAGAAGAGCAGCCTTATGCTTATATGACAAGCTCGGGGATGTCAGCTATTTCTTCTATGGGCATGTCTTGTTTAAAATCAGGTGATAAGATTCTTACCCAAGGAAACTTATATGGAGGAACCACAGAACTGTTTAAGAAGGTCTTCGGGGCCATGGGGGTTGAAACCATATTCACCGACCTCAATGATCTAGGTAATGTAGAACAGATATTAAAGGACAATCCCAGTATTAAGCTGCTCTACTTCGAGACACCTGCTAATCCTACCCTAGCTTGTGTGGACTTAAGAGAAATCACTGCACTGGCTCAGTCGTATGGAAAAATCACAGCCATCGACAACACCTTTCCTACACCTTACTTACAACGGCCATTTAATTTCGGGATTGATTTCGTAATACACTCTACCACTAAGTTTCTCAATGGTCATGGAAATTCCATCTCAGGCATTGTACTCGGTCAGAATGTGTCGTACCAGAAAAAACTGTGGGAAGTCATCAAGCTCGCTGGCACCAATGGAAACCCATGGGATTCATGGTTGCTTAACAATGGATTGAAAACCCTGGGAGTAAGGATGGACCGACATTGCGACAATGCGATGAAGCTTGCCCAGTTTTTAGAAGCTCATGCTGGCGTAAATTATGTCAATTATATCGGCCTAGAAAGCCACCCTCATCATGGCATTGCTCAAGGGCAAATGTCTGGTTTCGGAGGAATGCTCAGTTTCGATATAAAAGGAGATGTCAACGATGCTAAGCAATTTATGAATCGCCTTAAACTTGCCACCATGGCTCCTACACTCGGTGATGTAGACACCCTGGTTTTACACCCAGCTACAAGCTCCCATCTCAATGTAGACAGAACACTCCGTGAAGAAAATGGCATTACAGATTCCTTGATCAGAATCTCCGTAGGCATAGAAGATGTACAGGATATAATTGAGGATGTACGACAAGCGCTAGGGTGACTTTTAAGAATCCTAAATAGATAACATGTGGTAGAGTCTTACCTCGAGATTGAGGCCTGAATACAACCCAGGTTGAGATTACTTCATCCTAGGAAGAGATAGGTCTGATTAGACATGGTCACTTAAGCTTAGCTTCATTCCATAAATCATCCATCTCTTCTAATGTCATATCGTCTAGTGGCTTCGTCGCTTTCTCTTCTATATACTCGAATCGACGCTTAAATTTCTTATTGACTTTCTCTAAGGCGGTCTCTGGGTCTACATCTATGAAACGAGCATAATTGATCATTGAGAACATTAAGTCTCCAAACTCCTCTTCCACGTCTGTCACCTTACCAGACTTTTCTGCTTCTCTGAATTCTTGCATTTCTTCTTCTACTTTTTCCCAGACTTGCCCCGTGTTCTCCCACTCGAATCCCACCTGAGCCGTTTTATCTTGCATGCGGTAGGCTTTAACCATAGCAGGTAAAGAATTAGGAACACCAGATAATACAGACTTCTTTCCTTCCTTCTTTTTAATCTGCTCCCAATTTTTCTTTACCTCATTTTCATCTTCTACTTCTAAATCGCCATAGATATGCGGGTGTCGATTAACCAGTTTATCACATACAGATTCTATGGCATCGTGGATGTTCCATGCGCCTTTTTCATCGGCAATTTTAGCATAGAATACCATATGCAGCAGTAGATCTCCCACTTCTTCCTTGATGTCATCGAGATTATTTTCGAGAATAGCATCAGCTAGTTCGTAGGTTTCTTCTATGGTTAGATTTCTGAGTGATGTAAGAGTTTGTTTTTTATCCCATGGGCATTTTTCCCTTAATTCGTCCATTATGGTCAATAGTCTTGAGAAAGACTTGGTGGATTCAGTCATACCAATCAATATTTGCGTTACATTTGTCATACTAAAGGAGTCAAGATGAACAAGACAGCATAGTGCTGTGTTATTATCTTAATCCTATGAATAGAAAACACATTGTTTTCTTCGATATGTAAAAAAACGCAATATGAACGAGTTTCTAACCATGTTACTTATAATATTCTCAATATTCGGAATATCATTCTTATTGATAAATATCAGACATATAGCCACCGGAAAAGAATTCCGAGGAACATGTGCTACCAATAACCCTATGATCAAAAACCAATTAGGTGAGTGCAACGTGTGTGGAAAAAAACCAGAAGAAGCATGTAAGATGCCTGAAGCCAGAGCGTAGTTTTCTTACTTTTTTTCGTTCAATCTAATTCCTAGTACAGTAGCGGAGGACACTAGCATGATCACTCCTGTGATAGTAATAATTAACATTTCAATTCAATTTCTTAACCGCAATAGCTAAGATGGAACATATTATTTGAACAGCCAAAGAATATGAGCAAGTTTTTGACATAAAGCTTTAAATAATATAAACTTTTGTTAATATGTAATTTCCACAATGTAACCTAGTTGCCATTTTTTGATCTTGCTATTGCATTTCCACAGACGAAACTTAACATGAAGAAATATACCATTTGGATTTTAGGATGTTTATTATTTATTACCTCATCCATTAAAGGACAACAATCCGAGAACTGGAATTCTGGAGAAATCTATGAAGCCCTTAAGAAATTAAACTTTTTAGGATCGGTTCTATATGTCGCAGCTCATCCCGATGATGAAAATACGCGGATGATAAGTTACCTATCTAACCATATAAAAGCTAGAACAGCCTACCTATCTCTTACCAGAGGAGATGGAGGTCAGAACCTCATCGGTCCTGAAATCCGCGAATTACTAGGCGTCATACGTACGCAAGAATTATTAGCAGCTAGAAGAATAGATGGAGGAGAACAATTTTTCTCTCGGGCCAATGATTTCGGATACAGCAAGCATCCGGATGAAACGGTTTCCATCTGGGACGATGAAGATGTAATGTCAGATGTGGTTTGGTCCATAAGAAAGTACAGACCCGATGTTATCATAAACCGATTTGACCACAAGTCAGCCGGTAGAACACATGGTCACCACACAGCGTCTGCCGTTCTATCATTCGATGCACATGATTTAAGTGGGGACAAAACGAAGTTTCCAGAACAACTGGACTATGTAGAGCCTTATACAGCTCGCAGACTATTTTTCAATACATCGTGGTGGTTTTACGGAAGTAGAGAAGCATTTGCGAAAGCAGATAAATCCGACATGGTATCCATGGACATCGGTATCTACTACCCTACACTCGGAACATCCAACTCAGAAATCGCAGCCTTATCTAGGAGCCAGCATGTATGCCAGGGAATGGGCAACACGGCAAGAAGAGGGTCTTCTATGGAATACCTACAACTGCTTAAAGGCGATATGCCACAATCTGAATCAGATATATTTCAAGGCATCAATACTACGTGGTCAAGAATTCCCGGGGGCGCACCCATTACAGACATGGTTGCATCTATAATAGATGATTTCAATTTCGTAGACCCGACACAATCCGTTGCGCCATTACTGAAGGTCTATGCAGCTATAGAAAAACTTCCAGAAAATCACTGGAAGAATGTAAAATTAGAAGAAACAAGGAAGCTGATTTCAGCATGTATGGGCTTATTCCTAGAAGCTGTAACAGATCAGCACACAACAACCATAGGTGATTCTATAGATATTGCCATAGAATCTACCAATCGATCTAACCTATCTGCTCAACTCGACAAGATAGAAATCCTTCCTTATGGAGACGTAATCGAACTAAACAAGTCTCTAGCTCCTAACCAAGAGGTAAAAGATTTCAGAAAAATAGCCATTAGCGAAAGTATCAACCTTACCTCCCCTTACTGGCTGAAAGAAAAGGGCTCACTAGGAATGTATAAGGTTGCTAATCAGGAGATGATAGGCCTCGCAGAGACACCTAGAGAATTAAAAATCAAGTTGCACACAACGATCGATGGACAAGCTGTCACATTTACAGAAGATATTCAATACAAGTACAACAGTCCTGAAGCAGGACCGGTATACAGACCTTTAGAAGTTGTACCAGAATTGTTCGTCAAGCCTGCAGCCAATTCCATGATTTTCACAGCCGGGCATACCAAGGATCTTTCTGTAACCTTAAAGGCAGGAAGCGACAACCAGTCCGGTACACTTAAACTCCCACTGCCAGAAGGATGGAAATCGACTCCAGAGTTTCACGAATTTAACATTAAAAACAAAGGTGCTGAACAGACATTAAATTTCAGCATTACACCTCCTTCATTTCAGTCTATCGTCCAGGTTAAACCAGTCGCAGAAACGGCATTAGGGACATACGATGAAGAAGGAATTTCAATTAATTACCCGCATATACCTTATCAGTTCGTCATGCGTGATGCTGACATAAAGCTTGTGAATATAGACGTAAATATTACAGGAAATCACATAGCGTATATACAAGGTGCGGGAGACGATATCCCTGCAAGTCTCAGACAGATCGGTTACAATGTAGATGAATTAGAAGTAGGAGAAATTACCCCTTCTAAAATAAGTGATTACCATGCTATCATTATGGGAATCCGAGCTTACAATAAGTGGGATGAGATGAGATTCAAGCAGCCCATCTTGCTGGATTACGTAGAAAAAGGTGGAACCCTAGTTGTTCAGTACAATACAAGTAGAAGAATAAAAACAGATCAATTGGGTCCATACCCTCTGAAGCTGTCTCGAGATAGAGTAACTGTCGAGGAAGCAGAAGTAAGAATACTTCAACCCGATCATCCTGCATTAACTACACCTAACAAGATAACCGACAAGGACTTCAACGATTGGGTACAAGAACGTGGACTGTATTTTTCTAACGAGTGGTCAGAAGAGTATACGGCTTTATTAAGCAGCAACGACCCTGGAGAATCTCCTAAAGACGGGGGCTTACTGGTTGCTCCTTATGGAAATGGGTGGTATGTATATACTGGGTATAGCTTTTTCAGAGAATTACCAGCAGGTGTTCCAGGAGCGTATCGATTGCTCGCTAATCTTATTTCTCTCGGTAGCCAAGTAAGACCATAATGGAAGACAACGAACAAGGCTGGAATAAAACCTATACATGGGTACTTATTGCCAATGTAATTTACTTTATACTATTCTTTCTGATAACGGCGAAATTCCACTGATATGTCCACGATTGATTGGGTAGTACTAGGTTGTACACTATTATTTATAGTATTATATGGCCTCTATAAGTCACGAGCAACTTCTAAATCTATGGAAGGTTATCTGCTCGGCGGTAGTGAAGCAAAATGGTGGACCGTAGGATTGAGTGTTATGGCGACACAAGCAAGTGCCATAACTTTCTTATCTACACCTGGACAGGCCTTCCACAGCGGCATGGGTTTCGTGCAGTTTTATTTCGGATTGCCGCTGGCCATGATAGTTATCTGCATCACCTTTATCCCTATCTATAAGCGACTTAAGGTTTACACGGCATACGAATATCTGGAACAGCGTTTCGATTTAAAAACCCGTACCCTTGCAGCTATCTTGTTTCTAGTCCAGCGTGGATTAGCGGCAGGAATAACGATTTATGCACCGGCGATTATTCTTTCTACCATCATAGGATGGAACCTTAACCTTACTATACTAGTTATCGGTGTCTTAGTCATAATCTATACAGTGAGCGGCGGAACCAAGGCTGTATCTATGACTCAGAAGCAGCAGATGTTTATCATGATGGGTGGAATGTTTATCGCCTTCATGACGATACTCAATATGCTTCCAGAAGATGTAGGCTTTTTTAAAGCCCTAGAGATAGCTGGAGCCAATGATCGCATGCAGGTGCTCGATTTTTCGTTCGATCCGAGCAATAGATATACGGTGTGGACGGGATTGATTGGTGGATTTTTCGTGGCCCTCTCCTACTTCGGTACGGATCAGTCACAAGTTCAGAGATACCTATCTGGCAAGTCAATTAAAGAAAGTCAACTGGGCTTAATCTTCAACGGTCTTCTCAAGGTACCTATGCAGTTTTTCATCCTTCTTGTAGGTATCATGGTTTTTATTTTTTACCAGTTTAATAGTTCTCCTGTTTTCTTTAATCCGTCTGTAGTAGATAAAGTTTTATCCTCCGAGCACGCAGATGCTTACCTTAATGTTGAACAAGAATACAGAGGCTTACTGGATCAAAAATCTGAGATCAGCCTGGCATATGCTGCAGCTAATGATTCAGAGAAAATCAGTCTAGGTGCACAATTGGCCGAGATGGAAAAGGCCAAAGACGCTCTTAGGAACAAAGGTATTGAAATCATAAAACAAGCCGACCCAGATGCCGAAACGAACGATAAAGATTACGTCTTCATACATTTTATTTTAAACCAACTCCCTATAGGTTTAGTCGGTTTACTTCTAGCAGTTATTTTCTCTGCGGCTATGTCAAGTACAGCTTCTGAACTCAATGCACTGGGCTCTACAACATCTGTAGATCTATATAGAAGAAATGTAGCTGGAAGGAATGAAGAACACTACCTCAAGATGTCTAAGGTTTTCACATTATTATGGGGTGTCATTGCCATTCTCTTCGCGACGTTCGGAACCCTAGCCGAGAACCTCATCCAGCTGGTTAATATCATAGGTTCTATTTTCTATGGAACGATACTGGGCGTATTTCTACTTGCCTTCTACATCAAGAAAGTTAAGTCTAATGCGACTTTCATTGCTGCCCTTATATCACAAGCGCTTATCATATTAATATTCTGGCTAGATGTAGTGAGCTACTTGTGGTTGAATGTTATCGGTTGTCTACTGGTTATGGCCATCGCATTCATATTGCAACAGTTCATGAAGAAACATGAGTAAAGAGGAGATTCAATGAAGAACCTCCTCTGATCACCAACAAGTAAGGGCGGATCATAACCGATCTACAATAGGTGCCATCGCTGGCCCTAATTCATAGATAGACTCTTGTAATTCAGATTTCAGATTAGACACAATCTCATATCGACGATCGGCCTTATAGATCTCTGCCATCTGATATAAAACACTAGGTTCATAACACTTCTCGTAGACTTCAGAGTCCATAATTTCCACGGCCTTGGACAATTCACCATTGTGAAAATATGCCCAGGCAAGCAAGGCTTGTGATTGTGGAACAGGTCTCTTGTCTACTTCATGTTGAGCTCTATCTACAAGCTCGCTGTTATCATGATCGAATGACAATCCATACTCAATCCATACAGGTGCATACATACCACCATATGCTGCTTTCTTTATTTCGTTGATATACCTTCTCTGGTATATTTCATAATCTATATTGTTGCCTTGAGCTTGTGCAACTTGTGCTTTCTGATCATAATATTTAGGATCAGATGACCTTCCTTCTAAGTGATCAAGTATCCTGTGCGCTTCTTCATAATTCTTCAAGTGAGAAAAAGAAATCCAGGCTATTCCATACAGTGGATAAGTCTCATAAGGCTTAATCTTCATAGCACTGAGGTATGCGTTATAAGAATCTTCAATTCTTCCCGCATGTCCATAGAAGTCACCTAGATTAGACCAAGACCAATAACTCAGATTTTCATCATTCATTTTCAGCGCTCTATCTGAAGCAATCTCTAGTAACTGTATGGCCTCATCTAGATTTCCATTGTGGTCGGCAAGCTTAGCTTTCCTTATGAGGTAGTGGAAATCATTTTTATCAGAGAATGCTTGTTCTAGATGATTTTCAGACGCTGATACTTCTCCGAGCTCTAGGTATACATCCGATAAGATTGATCTTGTTTCTGCTAGTCCCTCGCCATTCTTCTCCGCTTTCAACAGTACAGCCTGAGCATCTATAAATCTATGCTGTGAAATATAGTTTCTGGCTAGACTCCGCATAACAGATACATCCTTAGGATTTATATTCTGATGTATATTTTCTAGTATCCGTGTTGCTTCATTAAGCTTATGGACATCTCGCTCTACGGCAAATGATTCCATCATCGCATGCGCTGCTTTCTTATTGAATGTATACTGCTCAGGAGCATCGGCTAGTTTCTCTCTCCAAAAAGTGATTTCATTCTCAATCTGATTCACTTTCTCCGCATTACCGGATTCTAAATATGAGTTATAGTCTGATGGATTTAAGAAATAACGATCTCCGTATGATCTATTAAAAAAATAAGCAAGCACTATACAGCATGTTATGAAGCTTCCTATCTTAATGACATTCTTCTGTGTGGAAGAATAAAATATAAATGAATTTAAGTTTTCCATTTTCTAAAAAATTTGTTGGTGTGAAAGATGGACTGAATCCATAGATTCAGTCCAGAATTATTTTATGCTACCAGGGTGTAGCTAGGTAAGGAAATGACGACAAAAAGCTCTTATCGTTTTCATCTACGTTATCGTCAGATAGGTTCGGGTTTTCCGTAAAATCTTCTCCTCCGAAGATCAACAACAATTCCACTGTAATCACATCATCTGCTAGCGCTCTTCCTGTCAGTACATTGGTGCCATCGAAGAACGTAGTTGTTCCTGATAAGGAAACAGAAAGCACATCTGTAGCAAGTACCGAAGCGAATGATGCTGCATCTAAGCCCAGCGCATTCATATCACCTTCGTCAGCGTAAGCAGGGCTCAGCGCTTGTAATCCAGCCTGAATGGTTTCCTCATACTTCGCTGCTTGTTCAGAGGGAATTGTACCGTTGTAATCATCTTTCATATCACTAGGGATGAAAACCGTATTGATTGCAGGACGCCCCATCTGATCTGAGGTTTCATAATTGCCAGAAAAGTCTGGGCCTGTCATTTCTACGGGTCCATCTTCAGAACAAGCAATCATGCTTAGTAGAAGTATAGCTAGGATATATATATGTGTATATTTCATTTTATCTATTTAAAGGGTGTTAATAAAGCGTATTATCTATTGGTTTTGGATTCAACCCAGGTGCTTATGGTTGTTGCATTTCCAAGGGTAGATTTAGGAACTTCGATGACAATGCTCATAACGTTAGTCCCAGCGAATGTATCTGCTCCTGGGTCATTAAACCCAGTTGCACTTCCACCGATTATGGCTCCGTATTGTGAAAAATCCATAAAGAAAGGGTCGTCTCTAGGTCCAGCGAATGCACTGACAGCACCACTTGTGCCGATAGAAGCATTCTGTCCATAATCAGATATTGCGACATCTATGAGTGGATTATCTGACATAATGGAACTTGTTTTACCAGTAGATCCTGGTGCTACAGGTCCGAAAAAATACATCCTTCCATCTCTAGGAATCGCTTGGATTACCAGGTCTTCAATGGCATCTCCAGAATTATCGATATTGAATTCTATCAGAACATTCTCATCGAATTCTGCGGCTGCTGTTGCACCAGGACTCATCAGCCCTTGAAGATTAGCAACGAATACAAGGTTGTCTGTATCTTGTCCTTGAAAAGCATAAAAATCTGTAATATCACTGGTACTTCCAGTAACTGCCGGGGCATCAATATGGTCTGCGGACATCATGACGAGTCCAGACAGAATCAGCCCAGCTAGTAAGGTGTTTCTAATTGATTTAAACATGTGATCTAATTTTTTGATGATGATCAATTATGGTTGTCATCTATAGGTATGGTGAGACTTTCAAGATTGGATCACGGTATCTCATTTTATTTTCTAATTACAACAAGAAAACCTATATGATTTTCCTATAACAGAAAAACAACACAGGCATAATCAACAGATTTACAGTGAGTTAACACAAAATTACATTTTAATTTATAGGAAGAAATAAACCGACTTATAGGGTAACGACGGTAATTAAGTCATCAAGATTAGGCGTTGTGCTGCCTCCTCTCGGTTCGATCGTAATGGCATATGCATCGGTAGCTGGAACAAATTCTACTTCTAAGAAGGTAGCATCTACCCCATCGAATACATCTAACGGTCTCGGATCTAAACCGCCTTTTAATGACCAGAGCTGGAATTGCTGATTGGCATTGATAGATGGAAGAGATCGAGCATTGATAAAAGCACGTTGTTCCTGTTCGTTCAATATCAACACGGTTTCTGCTGAAGAAAATTTATCCGTACTCTGACCGATTACCATCTGGTTGTCTCCATCGAGAATGGATGCGTATAGATCGTTGCTTGATTGAGAATCATTCCTCAATCTTTCGCATTCTACAATTAACTGATCTTTCTCACTCACTACATGGAAGTGATAGAAAATCCCTGCTATCAATAAGGCCGTTAACAATCCCAGTAAACCATACATGTATGCTGGAATTTTATTCTTAACAACACGCGTAGTCCGGGGAGGCGGAGCGGTCGCGAGAATGCTTTCGATAATTCCTGCTGGAGGGTCGGTCGCATGGACCTTATCATAAAGCTCTAATCCTGAACGGATTTCATCAATATCTCCATTCAATTCAGGGAATTCTAAAAGGTAGTTCTCAACCGTTTTATTTTCTACGGCAGATAAATCTCCTAGAACGTACAATTCTAGTAGCCCAGATTCTCTTATATCTTTTATACTCATAGACATAAGCAGAGAATCGTCAGGGTGAGTAATAAAAATCCTAAAAACAGTTTTTTCTCAGCATCTAATTCTCCTCTAAGAATAAGAATGGCTTTTCTTAATCTTGATTTCACTGTACCTAGTGGCAACTCTAACTTAGACGCTAGGTCGTTATGGGAATATCCTTCTATGTATATTCCTTCTAGTATGCTTCTATATTTTGGTTCCAGTTTATTCATAAGGATCTGAACATCGATCTCTCTTCCTAAAAAAGTAATGCTTTTACTTTCATATACGGTAGGATCTAAAGATTCAGTTTTTTCACGGTTTTTAAAACCTGCTTGTCGGACCTTATCTAAGGCAAGATTGCGGGCCATAATTCTAAGCCAAGTATAGATTGACCCTTTATCTGGGTTATAAAGATGTGCTTTACCCCAGACATTAAGAAATACATTTTGCAGCAACTCTTGAGATAGCTGATCTTCTTTAGTAATCCTTCTTATAAGACCATATATCGTTCCTCCATAATCTTTGTACAACGATTTTAGTGCACTTTCATCGCCTTGCTTAATGGCATCAATCCTTGATATTTCTTTAGGGTCTATAATGGGGTTTTACTTATTGTAACAGTCAAGTTAAGACAATGAATTTATCTTAACTAAAAAATTGCATAGAAATTCACTTTAGCCCTCTATGATATTGCTATAGTTGGAAAAAACAAGAGACATGCCTGATGAAGTTATGGGCATATATGCGGGGAAAGTAAATGCACTTAGCTACATATAGCTACCATATAATTGAATATCATTTACAATAAGCAAGGCATAAAAAAAGGGGATCGAAAAATCGACCCCCTTTTTTATTTCAATCGGTGAAGATTACATACCCCACTCCTTGATTGATTTTTCGTTCATTCTTACATAATCAGCATTTCCAGCTTTAGTCGCTAAATCTAGAGATTGCTTGGCAGCAGCAATTGCTTCTGCTTTCTTACCCATTTTAGCTAAGATAAGAGACTTCGTTCTTACTTGCCAGAATCTAGGATTATCACCTTCAGTTGCAATGTTGATATATTCTAGCGCTTTATCCATATTTTTTTCCTCGCTTAGGTAATATGAAGCAGCAGCATAGTAATCATTTTTAGAAGGTCCAGCCATTACTCTGTCTATATTAGCTTGAACTTTAGAGTCAACTTCTACACCTAAAGCTACAGAAGCAACGGTTTTTTCCCACGCGAAATCAATGGTTGCCCCATTCATTTCTACGTTGCCGAGTCCGATAGTAAAGGTCTCTACATGGTTGCCATTCGTTTTAACCATAGCATCTACAACAGCCGCTGGAGTTTTTTCTACATATCCGTTCCATCCATTTCCTTCATGCGTATAGAAGTGAACTTTCCATGAAGTTCCATTAGGAATAGAAAGAACAGCGTAATCACCTGCCTTAAGTGCTTTACCACCTACAGTAACATCATCGCTAAAGCTGATTTTAGTAGCTGAATTAGCTCCTGTTCTCCATACTTTACCATGAGGTACAAGTCCATCTGCTGCGAATATGGTTCTCCCTTTAGCACTCGGGCGAGAGTATTCTATAGCGACATCAGTCAATCCTACAGCTTGAGATACCTTCTGGGTTGTACTCGGTGCAGGCGTAGAAATCTGCGCTTGTAGGGTAAATAGACCTACTAGCATCAATAACGGTAGTAACAATAAATCTTTTTTCATAAGAGTGTTTATTAATGCTTAACAATATTAATTATCGATTTTGCACAAAGATAGCCGTTGAGTATCCTTATGTGATGGTGACTATTTTAATTTAACATCATTTTATGAAGTATTTATTGATCCGTGACCTGCATTGAGCGTTATACTTATATTTGATATTGGATTAATAGCTTGATATGGGCGTCTTAGATGTTAGATTCTGGAAAATGCTTTGTAAATTTTATCGTTAAAAAAAAAAGATTAACAACTATGAAAAGTTTTTTTGGATTGATTTTATTCTGTACCCTTCTAGTCAGTTGTTCTGGTGACTCTTGTACCGAAGTGGATTATATAGGAACTTGGACTGGGACTATGGAATGTACTGGAG
>CAZFJO010000086.1:0-13337 GCA_964518915.1 uncultured Saprospiraceae bacterium | reverse complement strand
AACTGTGGTGTGTCTTCTTCTAGGTTTACTTCTACAATACTCTGGGCTGGATTAGGGAATATGTTTAATCCTGTTTCAGCAATGATGTCATCGGTTCCAGATGTAATCTCATTATCTATGGTTCCTCCTAAGTATATTTCTTGTAGTTCTTCATCTACAATCAGAGATACTGAAGTTTCAGAAAATTTTACTGCCTGCGCAATGGTAGAATTTTCAGTTGCCTCCAGTTCTATGGAGATGAGGAAGTCTGGATTAGATGTTTCTCTACCACTGATCGAGAGCGGATCTTCTGTGGTGAATAAGATCCCTAATCGTCCATTCTCTACACTCCATTCTATGGCTTCAGACGTTATGAATGACTTTACATTTTTGACTTCGGTTGTCGTCAAGTCTATGTCGAAAAACATCTGGACACCTCTCAGGTTTACGCTTTGTTCTAATGTAAGGTCTAGGACATAGGTTTCTCCGATATTCATTACTTCATCTGCAATTATCATATTATTGGTGATTTCTATGTCACCACCATCGTCTAGGATGGCACTGTCGTCTATATCGCCTCCCTTGAAGCCGATGAAGTCTCCATTCGTTCCTATCCAATTGTAAGAATTGTCTTCGCTGAATCTCCAGGAAAAATCTGCGTCTGGATGTACCTCACTATCAACTATGGCTTTCTGAAGCATAACCATGTCGAATGTAGTTATCATCCCATTTCTATTGACATCGGCACTGAGTTGCTGACCTGCGGAAAGTTCAGACTGACCCAGAATATGAGCCCTCATTAAAACTAGATCTGTTACATTGAGTCCGTTAAAGATGTCAACTTCTTGGTAAGAAAATTCTGTAGGATCCTCCGGGATAAAGGCTATTCCTTGTGCATTGGTTGTGCTATTATTGTTGATGGTAACGTCGCTTATAGGTCTTCCGCCGTGCGTAGCTACGGTGACTTTCTCAGTAAGATTAGCGTCGAGATTTATAAGAATGTTCTGGTCATAGGTTGCTGAGAGATCAGCATTATAAGAAGAAGTTATTGTCCATCTCCTTTTTAAATCCAGTGTTGTTGCTGTGAGCGATTCTAATATATCTATGTAATCTACATCATATATGTGTTGGTTGTTAACAATAACAGGACTATTGTTTTCAGCGCCTATGTTGGAAAACGCTACTAAATCCTCTGGAGCAATTCTATGGTCATTGATAGAAATGTCACTCGGCCATTCAACATCATCGGTGTCGGTGTGTCCTGAATCACAGTCTCCAATCGGAGAAGTGTTAGGTTCTGTATCACAGATGTTCCACTCAGCCGTATTAGGGGCTCCATCTATAATTATGATCTGTTCATAAGAGAATGCAGCCATTGAATACCATTCTACTACAGTCCATAATCTTTTTACCACTGTTCTATCGGTCTCTGTGAATCTAAAATCTTGATAAGTTGTTGCAACTAAATGACAAGGTTGAGGGTTAAGGGTAGGTTCTATTTCTGACCTCGAAAACCCTGCAGCCAGTAGGTTGTCTATCGTTATTCCTGTATTAGCATCTGTACCTTCAGGTAAGGTGATATCACACGGCCAGTCTGCGTCGTCAGAATCACTTCTTCCACCATTACAATCTGTAGCAGGCGTATCGATGCACTCAGTGTCACATATGGTAAAAGGATCACAGTCTGCTTCTACAACATTAACGATAGATGAACAAGAGAAGCCGTTTACATTATCTGTTATGACAGCAGTAAGAACTTCACCTGCATAATTAGGTGTAATAATGTTGTTAGAAACAACATTGCCTTGAGAATCTGTAATTACGGTAGTAGCTGCTATACAAGCTTCTTCATTAATGAAAAAATCGGTTGTTAAGCTTACACCATGAGGGGTAGACACTTCTACCGATGATTTACAAGTAAATGGAGTTGAAGGACCATTGACAATAACATTAGAGAAAGCTCTACTAATGTTTCCAGATTCATCTGTTACTGTTAAGGTAACCATTACTTCAGTTCCTATATCACTACAGTAAAAGGTCGAAGGAGAAATCTCCAAGTCCACATCTCCACAGGTGTCGTAACTTCCCTCATCTATAGAAAGTGGGTGTAGTCGCAAATTACTCTGGTTGGGCTTGAAGTTAACAATCACATTCGTTTCAGCTATAGCTACTGGACCAGCTAAATCTAAGGCAATAACACTGGTCTTACAGGATGAGTTATTTCCATCGATAACAGCACTTACGGTTACTTCTGTAGTCTGAAATAAATCATCACACGAAAGTTCTGTAATATCCACGGTTGCACCTTCAGGAACTTCTCCCACGATGATCAGATCTGGCGTTATTGTAGCCATGCCAGAGAACTGATTTAGTTCGACTCCGACTTCTGTAAGGCAATTTAACTGAGCAGATGCACCGACGTCCATAAAGACGGCAATTGCGCACGCTAGAATAAGTTGATAAAAATTTTTCATAATTTTAATTTTTTAGATTAGTTCCCATTCAGGTGATAGCATATGCCAAGCTGTATTCCTGTTTGGGAATTTTTAATATTATAGATTGAGTTTTCTCTTTCTGGAGAAAAATGGAAGTGCGTATAGTTTAACCTTAAGAAGTATTCCCAAGATTTATAGTTATACCCTAAAGAGGGAGCAAGGAAGGATTTAAATCCTCTGTTGCCTAAGTGGTCCGTTGATTCAAGTCCTGTTAACTTTCTAAATTGTAAAACATCAGGCCCTCCATAATCGTATCCTGAAGTTTTATTCCAGATGTTATAAGAAGCCCCACCATCTATCCACAATGAAAAGGAAGACTTCCTTAAAACTCTAAACCCTACTGACATCATCAGATCAACTTGATGATCTATTCTGTGCCAGGTAATGTCATTGTATGTTGTTGACGATGTTTCTACTTCTCCGAGAACAGAAGAGATGTCACCGTTCACACCAATTACATATTCTTTTAAGCCTTCTTCATTTTGCTGACTAAATTGAACATCTTGCTGTCTGTACCTGGTGGCTTGCATATTGTAATTGATGCCTAGATTTATCCGCCACCTTGGATTCAGATATTGGCTGATTTCTATGCCTCCAGAATAACCTATCATGTCTTTTTCTCTCTGGTTGATGGAGGCTGCTTTGTCTGAGTTTTCTCCATGTCCCACGATATCAGTGCGGCCTCGATTGAGTCCTTGTAGAATAGATATAGACCGGTGATGACCGGTTTTAATCGGATGAATTCTCGAAGGAGGAATAAGGCTTGCTGAATAATCATATTGAAGATCGGTAAGAGAGGGTGGTACCGAAGATGCCCCGATAAGAATAGGTCTATCCGCATGTGTAGAAGGATCTATTTTCTTCGTTGACTCTAGCACTGAATCCTCTGCGTGAGCATAGTTTCCAGCTGTTTTCGATTCATTTAATTTATCTGTCTGTAAGGCCGATGAAGATCCATTTCTACTTGCTGGAGTTGATGCGGAAAGACTGTTGTCGCCATCACCTATGAGGTTTTTCTTTTCTCTTGTAGAACTATAGTTGTTAGTAGGTTGATTGCTTTTTGTGTTGGGATGTGCTTCCACTTTTTCATGATTGAAGTGGGTCGCTTCGTCTTTAGGTTCCTCATGTTTAATCTTTGCAATATCTCGGCTGGCCTCCATTGTCTGTGGCTGGTTTTCGATATCTGGTTCTGGACTTGCTTCTCGGAATATTCCAAGGATAGAAATCGCTACAACACTGAATAAAAAGGAAGCACTGAGCCACCACACAATTCCTCTTTTCTTAGACTCCTTCCTAGGCAGTTCTGATTCGATATTGCTCCATAGTTCATCGATATTCACAACCTGGTTGGGTTGCTCTAGTATCTTTTTAAACTGGGTTTCTTTATTATCTAGTTTCATATTGTCTGTGTAGTAAGGAGGTTATATAATGGCTTTGCCGAGGTTGATTCTATTGATTAATTTTACATTGTCGAGCGTCTCTATCGGTTCTGGGAATGCTTGGCGGAGTTTCTGAAGTGTTCTACTTAATATAGACCTTGAACTTCCTACTGAAATCTCCAGAATATCAGCTATTTCCTTGTGACTGTATCCCTCAATCAAGTACATGTTAAGTACCATGCGAGGTCTATCTGGAAGCAAGGAAAGAAATGCATCTACGCTTTCTCGATCCATCACTTCATAGACATAGTTGTCTTCTTGTCCGCCTCTATTCTCTAGAATTTCCTCTGTGTGCCATCTTTTATGTTTCTTTAATATATCCTTGCATTTATTAATGGTTACGGTTGCGATCCATGGTTTCAATCTCCCATTGTCATTGTACTTGTCTAGGTTCCAGAGTATCTGGATCCAAGATTCTTGTAGGCAATCCTTAGCTAGAGATTCATCGCGTAAGTACCTCCTACAGATATGGAACAAGAAGTCTGAGTACATGTCTACCATCTTCCGCTGAGCGCGGGGCTCAAGTTTCCTACATCTCCTTATCAGTTCTAGTTCTTTCAATTTTATAAGTGGTTTTCGCTTTTTGTTTTTCGGATGATTAACGCACGAGTATCATACCTTCAACTTGGAAGTTCCCTACACGGGGTGGACTTATTGTCCTCATCCATGCCTCACCAGATATATAGATCCTATCCCATTCATCGCCATTGCTCAATGCATGGGTAATTTCACCGGTAGATATTCCACAGCCTTCATTCGATTCTAGGCAGGAAAGAAAATAACCTTCATTACCGAATCCATCGTCTTCTATCTTAATATTGATGTCCTTTTCGTTATAGCTGCCAATGTCTCCAGGCATCAATACTTGAAATTTTCCGGAAGAGGTTGTCCACTCAATCCTGCCTCCGCTAGCCATCCTTGTAAATCTGGGGTATACTTGCTTGTCGTCTCGGACCCTTATGAACGCGTACCCATCATTATGACTGTCACAAGTACTGAGGTAATGTAGAGATCCTCGGTTCTTGTCCCAGGTAATGGCAGGCCCTGATTCGTTTTCTACCCTCGCAGAAATAGAATACTTCTCTGCACATACAGGAATGGCGAATTCCTTCCCGCTTGTGATTCCATAAGATGTTTTATGGCTTTGAAAATCAAGATCAATAACGGCATCCTCTATTGTGTTTCCATCGCAATCTAGGAAGAATACAGCATCATTGACAACAACGACATTGACAGCATTTAGGGAAATGTCATTATCCATTTCTTCCGAAGAGGTAGTTACCCGCTCCGCTGAATCGACAATGTTGTCACAAGGGTCAGAAGCATGTATGTCTAGGCGCGCATTCTGTGGAGCGTATACGAGATACTTTCCATCTAGTGAACTGTAAGTGCTTTTCATGAATTCGGTGGTTACGAAGTCTAGATGCTGATAACTCAATTGTGTATTGTCGATTAATATATTTCCTTCTAATTTTATAGCAGGCGCTATTCTACCGATTGCATAATTTCCGAATCCAGGAATCTCAATTTCATTGGTTCCAGCGGATACTTCGGATACCCATGTCCACGCTTTTAGTTCCTTGTCGTAGCCCATGAGCTGTCCCTCCTCTGCTGAATCTACAATTAAGGTTGCTTTTCCGTTTTCTAGGGTTACGGATTTCTTACTACCATCTAATCCTTGTATGGACATAGAAGCAATAGGACTTACAACAACGCGGACTCCGTTCATGTCAAAAGCCTGGCTTATAAGTTGGGCATTGATTGCATCGTCTTCTTCATAGTTAAAGTAAACGGAGAAATCATCGATTATTAGATTTCCTGATTCATCTGTTATGTCGACATTATCTAAATCGATTCTTACAGTCTGAGATAGTTCTATGCCTTGTTGATTAGGACTTGCAACATGTTCTACAGGCATAGAACCTATGATGAAGTTTATGTAATTGATGGTGTTTTCGATAATAGGAATGTGGTAGGCACCGACTATCACACCTTCTTTAACCAGTTCGAAATATTGCCCATCTCTATCTGCGCGCGATATTTCAATGAGTGGGAGTTTGTTATTTACAATATCATAGGTCTCTTCATTGACTTTTAAGGAATATTCTGCAGGAGGACCTGAAGTCACCACGTCACCTGTAAGCTTAGAGGTTACAATTATTTTAGGAGGGTAGGTGATTTCAACTGTTATAGAGGAATCGTTGTTCTTGTAACAAGAGAAAGTAGTCAGAAGAATGATGGTATAGAATATGGTTTTTTTCATTTATTACCGTTGTATATAAGTATAAAGAATGTTTACCCCTAAAGCGCTGCATGGAAGGGTGATTTTTTTACTTTCATCACCGATTATATATTAAATAGCATAATATACATGCATTTTTTAGTAATATGATGTTACTTTTACCATATAGGTGATAGAGCAACCATTTCTTTAATCTGGTGCTATATCTTTAGGATCATAGAAATCCTGCTGAGGTGAAAGAATCACTTCATTAATCAATGAAATTAACTACTAAGAAATTTAACTTCAATACATGGGTTTAATTTATACGGATAGACATTGCCAGCGTAATTCAAGGATGGATCACATTGTCTTGTTTTTTATAATTGTGTCAATGACTACTTTTTTTTCCTGTAAAAGTGATGGTAATTCTTCATCGTCTAGCAGTCCTCAGAATACTAGTGTGGATAGAATCAGTCAGACACCTGGAGAAAATCGCAAGATGAGTAACCTCGACTTGAAGGTAAAGATTGCAGGCGCTCCTCAAGGGAAATACTATTTGATGGGCATATTTGCGGATCAGTATTATAAGGCGGCAGAAGCAGAAATCAACGGAGAAGATCTGAGGTTTAAACAAGATGATTCTGTAAAGCCAGGATTGTTCTATGTATTATTCCCAGATCAGAAAACAGGTGTTCAGGTTTTAATAGACACCGATCAGCAGTTTTCTATATCGACGGATGTTAATGACCTTGCGGGCGCTATGGTTGTAGAGGGGTCAACGGACAATCAGCAGTTCTATGAAGCCTTGCGTTTCGAATCAGAAATCCAACCAGAATTATCAAGGCTGTCGACTTCCTTTAAAGCACATACTGTAGGAAGTCCTGAGCACACGAAGGCGAATGAAGAATATCAATTGTTGCGAGACAAAAGGACCAGTACCTTGAGAGATTTATTCAAGGATGATCCGCAATCTTTATTTACAGCGTTTAAAGAAGCGGGACAGAATCCAGATATTGATTACATGTATGACCCTGACGGGACACTGTCCCCAGCGTATCTGGTTAAGTACCGGTCTCAATTCTGGGACAATGTAAATTTCTCAGATCAGAGACTATTGTATACACCCGTAATATCTAATAAGTTAACCAGGTATTTCGGAGAGCTGATGCCTCAGAATCCAGACTCTATAAGACGGTACGCTTCGGAACTTGTAGACAAGGTCCTTGTGCATGATGATTACTTTAAGTATTTCAGTAACTGGATAACACTTAAGTATGAACCGACTAAGACCAGCTTGATGGATCCAGAAGCAGTCTTCGTTCATATGATCCAGAATTATTTTACTAATGAACGTGCCTTCTGGGCTGATTCTGCTCAAGTCTATGCATTGCAGCTTCGGGCATATGAGATGTCTGGATCTCTCACAGGCCAAGAAGGACCAGATGTAACCGCCAATGGTCCTGATGGAAAATCATACTCCATTTCAGATTTAAAAGACGACTATGTAATTGTATTCATGTGGAATCCAGATTGTGAGCATTGTATCGAAGAGACACCTAAGATGATAGAATTTTACAATGAGTGGGATGATAAAGGGGTAGACATATATAGTATAGCTGTCAATACAGAAAAAGAAAAATGGATTGAGGCTATAGAAAAATATAAGATGCCATGGATCAATGTATTCGACCCTACTAATCGAGCTATATATGGAAAATATTATGTCGATAACACACCAGAAATTTATGTCCTAAACCCTGAAAGAAAAATTATAGGTAAGAACCTCAATGTAAATCAGATTACAACGATTATTGATCGGGATAAGGCTGAGAGATAATGAAGGTTTATTTTTTCGTATATAATTCTATCATCGATTTAACCATTAAGTAGATCAACAATGAACATCATAGAAAGCAAGCAGAATATAGTACTGATAGGTGCAGGTATCATGAGTGCAACCTTAGGCGTTTTATTGAAGAAATTGCTTCCCGATGCTAAGATCGATATATATGAACGATTAGATACAGTCGGCGCAGAGAGTTCTGATGCATGGAACAATGCGGGTACAGGTCACTCTTCTTTCTGTGAATTGAATTATACTCCCCTCAGAGAAAATGGCAAAGTAGATATAAGCAAGGCGCTGAAGATCGGAGAGCAATTCGAAATATCTAAGCAATTCTGGGCCTACTTAAAAGAACAAGAGCATCTCGATCCTAAGACTTCATTTATCAACGACATCGATCACATGTCAGTAGTCTGGGGTAAGGAGAATATTTCATTCTTAGAGAAAAGGTATGCAGCCCTTTCATCCTATCCATTGTTTAAGGATATGGTATATACAGCTGATAAGTCTGTCATGAAAGAATGGGTGCCTTTAATTATGGAAGGTAGAGCACCATCTGCAGAGATGTCCATGACTAGAATGGCCTTAGGAACCGACGTTAATTTCGGAGCGATTACCAGAGGCATGATTAAGTGGTTGTCAACTTGTGACGGTGTAACCTTGCACCTAGGCCAGGAGATTCAGGACATCGATAGACAGAAGGGAGGATGGTGGAAGATTGATGTCAAAGACGTAAAATCGGATAAGAAAGAGAGCACTTATGCTGACTATGTTTTTATAGGAGCTGGGGGAGGAGCATTGACCTTGTTAGAGAAATCTGACATTCCAGAATCTAGAGGTTATGGAGGCTTTCCTGTGAGTGGGCAGTGGCTGCGATGTAATAACCCAGAGGTGGTTAAGCTTCATGAAGCCAAGGTGTATGGAAAAGCAGCAGTCGGATCACCACCGATGTCGGTACCACACTTAGACACTAGAATTATTGATGGACAGCGGTCATTGTTGTTCGGACCATATGCTGGTTTTTCTACTAAATTTCTGAAGAACGGTTCTTACTGGGATCTATTCTTATCTGTAGAGATGCACAATATCTGGCCACTGCTTTCTGCAGGTATACACAACCTCAACCTGACTAAGTATCTGATCGATCAAGTGCGTCAGTCCAAGGAAGAAAAATTCGAATTTCTAAAACTCTTTTATCCAGAAGCCAAGATTGAGGATTGGGAGTTAGAAGTTGCTGGGCAGCGGGTGCAGATAATTAAGAAAGACGATAAAGGCGGAGGTGTTCTTAAGTTCGGAACGGAAGTGGTAGCCTCAGAAGATGGAAGCCTATCGGCACTGCTAGGTGCGTCGCCCGGAGCATCTACTTCGGTTTCTATTATGATGGATGTCTTAAAGAAAAGTTTTCCTGAAAATTTCGCTTCTCAAAAATGGACGGATATCTTAAAGACCATCATCCCTTCTTACGGACATTCCTTAGTTGAGGATGGAGAACTGTTACAAGAAGTAAGGAAAAGAACAACTGCCATCTTGAAACTTACCGATGGCCCTGAATCATGGTAGGGTTTAGTTTCTAGGATAATCGCGAATCAACTTCCACTCGGCATCCGTCAGTGTTCTGTAGTCAAACAATGCAACACCCATGCTGCCATTTGCGAAAGCGATATCAATCGCAGATTTTAAGTCGAAATCTCTGTCTCTATGACCGGGGACATATAAACCGGTATACATCTCTACTTGCTGAAGATCTGGATGATTCATATTTTCCGTTACACATGCATGAAGCCATTCTGGACCTTCTTCTGCATAAAAACCATTGTATACCATAGGGAAGGCCATGTCAAGGTTCCAGGCATTCCATTCTTGTCGTACATGTCGCTTAGCCAGCGTCGGTGTAGGAAATGGAGAAGCAGATAATTTCTTACCATGTGCATGCGCGATTTTCTGAACCTCTCTTGCGATTTCAGATATCTGATCATATCTGAATTGCCGCCACAGCGAGTCTAGGGTGGGGTCTTCTTGCTCGAGTGGATCGTAGCCATGTTGTTTATTAAATTTAGCGATCATAGCCGGATGATATCCATAATCCCACTCTGGGTGTTCTACGTGTTGAGTGATGCCATATTTGTCCCATAACTTTTCAGGAAGAATTACATCTACATACCGGTGGTAATCTAGACTTATGGCTTCGAGATCATCGATCTGACACAGCTGAGTCATCCGGTTATAAATATAATTTCTTACTTCGGGTAAAGCTGGACACATGAACTTATAGTAATGTACATATGCCATACTATCGCTCAGAGAATGTCCATTCCGGTTTACACTCAGCCATTCTGGATGTTGCTTTAGTGTGTCCTTCTGTGTAGAATTCATAATCCAGGACCAAGCATGAACCCGTATGCCATATTTAGTTGCCAGAGGGATTATTTCTTGGTAACGAGGGATAGATGCTGACAAGAGAATGCCATCTATCCCTTGTGATTGCAGGGCTTGCATGGTAGAATCGACATTTGTCATCTGGCCGGCAGAAATCCAACACCAAAATTGTTTTTGCGGAACTTTGTCAGGTGTTTGGCAATTATAGAGGGAGAAGATTGTCACGAAGACGCTTAATGTGGTAATCTTTAAGTTAGTCATACTTAACCTAAGGTAATATATTTTACTTTTATGTATAATATTTTTTTCAATACTTTACCTTGAGTTAAGAATTTATGTCTTAACTGGCGCAATCGAGAAAAACCCTTTCACTTCTTACATTGACGAAAACTTCAACCGACTATTTTCAGTTGGCAGACCTTATATGACGCAATCGAGAAATCTTTCGCACTGACGGAAGGTATTGCTGGGCCAGTAGACTTGGCTCGGGAATATTTATTGGCTCCGTATATTTTGAATTAGACGCATATTACATAAGACTTCTTTCACTCTATTGCTTTTGGAACAGCATTATTATAGAGGTGCTCAATACGTGTGTATGAGTCACTTCGATAACCATAAAGATGGACAACAATGAGATGGAACATGATTACCTGGATTATATTATCTGCACAACTTTTAACGGCTCAATCGGATCAAGATTTTAAAAACATTATTTCCCAATTAAATAGGGAAGCAGGAGCTAAGAAAATCAGCTCACCTTTTACGACTGTATTGAATCAAGAAGATGCAAGTAAGAAGAGTCTTAAGTATTATCTAAGGAACCAAGAAGGAGAGATCGTAGGAAAATTAAGCCACCTCGACGAGGATGGAAAACCCGTGTATTTTAAAACCTTAAATGAAGATGCTGCCATTACAACGAATACAGCCAGCCTTAATTCTGGAGGAAGCAATGGGCTAGGGTTGACCGGAAAAGGCCTCACTGTATTACTCGATGATGCGGGTGCTCCTAGATTAGATCACGTTATGTTTAACGACAGCGATAACAATAACAGGCTCATCAATCATGGAGTGTATGAAGCCTTGCATCCGACATGGGTAGCAGGAATTATAGGCGGAAATGAATCGTTAGGTACTGAACTGAAGGGAATGGCTCCAGAAGTAAATATCGAAACCGTTCTCGGCCATGGAGAAGAACAGTATGGTAGCACTCTTATCTCGAACCATTCCGTCATCCGGACCAATGGAACCTACCATTATTTTTTCGATGACCTGACTTACAATAACCCATATCACTTAGAAGTGGTGGCTGCTGGAAATGGAGGAAATGGTTCTCTGGCTCTTGCTAATTGTTCTAAGAATGAATTGACAGTAGGGAATGTAGGGGATGTACTTAGCTACCGTAATGCCAGCGATGTTGACTATAAGAATTCTTGTGTAGGACCATCAGTCGATGGAAGGATAAAGCCCGACATTGTCGGAAATGGCTTTGCCGTTAAAAGTGCCTCTTCTGTAAACAGTAAAGCAACAATAACATCTACAGGAACCTCAGGCTCTTGTGCCAATGTTTCTGGCTCACTCATCTTAGTCCAAGAATACTTCTATCGAAAGCATGAAACATTTATGCGATCTTCAACCCTTAAGGCGCTTGCGATACATACAGCTCGAGAAGCAGGTTCTCACCCTGGACCAGATTATACACATGGTTATGGATTGTTAAATACCAGAGCCATGATAGACCATATAGATGAAAATAGAGACAACGATAAGATAAAGGAAGCCAGCCTACAATCCGGTGAGACGCATGAGTTTCTTGTGTATCCTGAAGTAGACAAGCCTTTAGTTCTGACCCTAGCATGGACAGATCCATCAGGCGGCCATATTATTTTTCCTTATGGTCCTAATCTAGTGGACACCTCTATCCATGCCCTTGTCAATGACCTGGACATCCGAGTAGAGGCGGCAGGGCATTCCTACTATCCATATACCCTGGATAGAATGAATCCATGTGCACCTGCAAGGAAGAAAGTGAACAACGTAGATAACGTAGAGCAGATTGAAATCCCGAGTCCTTATGATACAGAAACCCCGTATCGCATAATTATTTCTCACAAGGGCGGACTTGTAAGCGGGAAGCAAGATTACGCCTTAATCTTGTCCGGTGTAAGCGATAAACAGCCTTCATCTAAGATAGGAAATATTGAGATAGAAGCGGATCAGAAGGTGAGTTGGACTAAACCTAAAGAACTAGAACAAGAAGGACACATTGTAGTTTCAGGTCTACTAAAAGTGGGCGCTATGTTGTCTTCAACGTATGGTGGAAAGATAAGTGTCTTACCCGGCGCATCGCTTATCCTATCTAGTGCAATTCTTAGGAATGTGGATATTTATTTCCACGAGGGGTCGTCCTTCGAAATAATAGGAAATACGCATGTCTTTTATTCCTCTATGGATATCGTTCAGAATGTGGATATTTCCATAGCTGATGGGGCAAGTGTTTTTGCTTTTACACCGGATTCTCAATTTTCTCTCTTTGGAGTTGATTCTGAGCTTGCAAGCCACATTCATGGTTTCGGAGAGGTAAGCAACCTTCCTCCAGCGGGTTCATTACAGCCTGAGTTTCTTCTAGATGGGGAAATCAGCGGCAATATGGAGATATTGTATGTACAGTCAGTCAAGATAGGAAGCCGATCTACTGAAAAGATGATTATACCGAAGGGTGTCGAGGTTAAAATCATTGCCCAAGAAGTCCGCGTATATAATCAAGGCATCGAAGTAGAAGAAGGAGGCGTCTTGTGGATTGAGAAGACCGAACAGCCGATGGAGGTGGTATTCCCTGATGCCGTAGAGCCTCCTATATATTACAGTTATTTTCAGAACGCCATATACGAGACGCCGACATGTGCAGCTACGGCATCGATTCCTTATAACCCTTAGCAGCGTTTCGCTTCCGCAAATGTTGTCTCGCAGTTCCGATACTC